>JADFHU010000344.1 GCA_022567055.1 Planctomycetota bacterium | reverse complement strand
AACGTCAAGGCCGCTTACAAGAAGCCGAACATGTCAAACGAAGAAGCGCTGCGCTTCCTTGTAACCCTGGGCGCAACGCAGTGGCAGTACACCAACGGCGTTCGTAACATCGAGACGATCAGCCCCGACAATTGGCACGTTACCCAGAGACTGCTGGATCGACCAGGAAATGCGGAGATTCAACTTCAACTGTTCTACGACTACGGCAGCAATCCCCCGCTCTACCCCAGCTGGCAAGCCTATTTTCGCCAACACCAGCCACCGACGCTGATCGTGTGGGGCAAGAACGACGAAATCTTCCCGGCGGACGGTGCGCATCCTTACAAGCGTGACTTGAAAAACCTGGAGTTTCATTTGCTCGATACGGGCCACTTCGCCCTCGAAGAGGATGGCGACGTCATCGCCAGCCACATCCGCGGCTTCCTCGCAAAGCATGTTGGAGGCCAGTAGGAATCAAGTCGCTACGAAGTGACCACGTTTGGGATGCCGTCACGGTGAACCGCCGTGACGGTGACTCTGTTCGACAGGAGTAACTGCCATGAAACGCCCCGTCAGTGATATCGCATTTACACCGGCCGTCAAGGCGGCGCAAGAGCAGCGCGGCTCGCGCGAAGCCTACGCGAGGATGGAACAACGCGGTGGTTGGCAGAACACGGTGACTCCAGACTTGGCCCAGTTCATTGGCGAGCGCGACTCGTTGTATCTGGCCACCGCCAGCGCCGACGGTCAGCCCTACATCCAGCACCGTGGCGGCCCCAAGGGGTTCCTGAAGGTGTTGGACGAGCACACACTGGCATGCGCCGATTTCGCCGGCAATGCCCAATACATTTCGATCGGCAATCTCGACGAGAACGACAAGGTGTTTATATTCCTGATGGACTACCCGAATCGGCGCCGGATCAAGATTTGGGGAACAGCCAAAGTCGTCGCGGGAGACGACGAGCTGCTCAGCCGGCTGATCGATTCAGACTATCGTGGCAGGCCGGAGCGGGTATTTGTGTTCCGGGTCCAAGCCTGGGATGTCAACTGTCCCCAGCACATCAGGCCCCGTTGGACGGAAGAAGAGATTGCGCCGGTCATCGACGAGTTGCGGGCCCGTGTAGGCCGACTCGAAGTGGAGAACGCTCGGCTTCGTGTTCAGCACAGGGCCCCGCATGGAAACTTGAGTAACTGAGTATGTTTACTTATTGTGGATGATGATTCGTAATGGTAAATTGCCCCTTTACATTCGGGACAAATGAGAGCCTTTCACTATCATTGCCCAGCAGAGATGAGCTTGGTTTGGCGGTATTTAAGACATGCCAAGGAGACCTTTGTAAATGTAGACAAATCTGAATCCCCAACAAATAAGGAGACACAACGATGCAAACGAGAACTATCAACCAAAACAGACCCAATACCATTGAGCACCTGTGGGTCCCCGTAAGTCACCAGGCTAGATCATGCCGATTCGTGTTCAGCTTGCTCTGTCTGCCTATCTTCATGGGTACCGTGGTCCGGGCCCAGGATTTCGATCAGGCACACTCTAGGTTCGACACGGTTCTCAAGACCTATGTAGAGAATGGTCAAGTGGACTATGCTGGTCTGAAAAGCAATCGTAGGGAACTGGACCGCTACTTATCCAGCCTGGCCGCGGTCGACGAAAAGGAGTTCAAGACCTGGCAAGCGTCCGACCGGCTGGCGTTGCTGATCAATCTCTACAACGCGGCGACGCTGCAGTTGATCATCGACCACTACCCGGTCAAGAGCATCAAGGATATCGGCGGCTTCTTCAGGGGGCCCTGGAAACAGCGCGTCGTGAGATTGTTTGGCAAGACCATTACGCTCAACACACTGGAACACGAGATTATCCGCAAGCAGTTCGACGAGCCGCGTGTCCACGCCGCGCTGGTGTGTGCCGCCCAGGGCTGCCCGCCCTTGCGTCCGGAGGCCTACGTCGGTGCCCGTCTGGAGGCGCAATTGGCCGAGCAGATGCGGACCTTCCTGGCGGACTCGACCAAGAATCATGTGAATGTCAGGTCCGGCAAGATCTCTCTGTCGCGGATCTTCAAATGGTACGGCAAGGATTTTACCAAGAACGGCAAGACCCTGCTCGGTTCATTGGCACCTTACTGGCCGGACCAGGCAGCCGCCCGGCTCAAATCCCGTAGTGACTGGGACATTGCTTACACGGACTATGACTGGTCCCTGAATGAAAGGCAGGTACGGAAATAATGGAAGCGACACCAACCCTACAGAAAGCCAAGCGTAGCCGTCTGATCGTCAAAGTGGTCCTGGCGGTCGTCGTGATCGCCGGACTGGTGGTGGTCACCCGATTCATTGACTTGCAGCAGATCTTTCGCAATGCCCTGGCCTGGATATCCGGCCTGGGACCGACCGGGCCTCTGGTCTTCGTCCTCCTGTACATCCTCGCCTGTGTCCTGTTGCTGCCGGGATCCCTCCTGACCCTGGGGGCGGGTGTGGTGTTTGGGGTGATCGAGGGATCGGTGGTCGTTTCGGTGGGCTCGACCCTGGGCGCGACCTGCGCATTCCTGGTAGGGCGCTACCTGGCCCGGGACTGGGTGGGCGCCAAGATCGCCGGCAATGACAAGTTCAAGGCCATCGACGAAGCCGTGGCGGTAGAGGGCTGGAAGATCGTCGGACTGACCCGGCTGTCTCCGGTCTTTCCATTTAACCTGCTCAACTATGCCTTCGGATTGACCCAGGTCAAACTCAAACACTATCTCATCGCCTCGTGGCTGGGGATGATGCCCGGAACGATCCTGTATGTATACATCGGTTCTCTGGCCGGTGACCTCGCCAGCCTCGGTAGTGGCGAACGCACACGCAGCACGGGTGAATGGATCCTCTACGGCATTGGCCTAGCGGCCACCATCGTGGTCACCGTGTTTGTCACACGTATTGCCAAGAAGGCCTTGGATAACCGCATTGCATCATAAGTCCAGGCAAGGAGAGACTTACCATGTCGGATGTGACGGCGAGCATCGTAGAAGAGACAGCTCAATTAGGAATCAAGCACATCTGGATGCAGCCAGGCGCCGAAAGCGAGGAAGCCGTCAAACGCGCAGAGCAGTTGGGGATGAACGTCATCGCGGGAGGGCCCTGCGCTCTCGTCCGTCTGCGGTATCATGAAGACGAGGTACGCGATCCCGGGAAACTCATCAGGCGAGTGAAATCGCTTGCGTCAACGGAGCTGTCGTTTTGCAAGAAACCCAGACGTGACTGGGGTCGAACACGACTAACCCCAGCCATCTCGTCTAAAGGAATAAATCATGATGACCCATGAAACCAACGTTCACTACGCTTCCCCTGGGCACTATGGGCGGATCGTCCAGGGGCTCGAGGCCCTCGGAATGTCTCCCGCATTGGTGGACTTCGACGATCTTGCAGCCCTAGACGAATTCCACCTGCGCGGGCCCGCGGCGACCCGAGAGCTCATCGAAATTCTCGGCGTGGGCGCGGATTCCCACGTACTCGATGTGGGGTCCGGTCTGGGAGGGCCGGCGCGCCGCCTTGCGAAGGCGACCGGATGCCGGGTCACGGGTGTCGACCTGAGCGAGGACTACTGCGCGGTCGGGAACGAGCTGACCGGCTGGCTGGGCCTGTCGGAGCGCGTTCGCCTCGAGCCGGGAGACGCGACGAGGCTCGAGCGCTTCGCTCCCTCTTCGTTCGATGCCGCCTGGTCGATTCATGTCGGCATGAACGTCGAGGACAAGGGCTCACTCTATGCCGGCGTCGCCCATGTCCTGAAGCCTGGAGCACCGTTCGTTCTGTTCGACATACTTTCAGCCGGCGCTGGGGAGCCCACATACCCAGCGCCCTGGGCCGCGACGCCCGAGCAAAGCTTCCTGGCCACCGCTGATGAGATGTCTGCGCACCTCGAACGCGCCGGCTTTTCCATCATAGAGATCAAAGACCAAACATCGCAGGCACTCGGGTTCCTCGACGAGAACATTGCCCGCATGAAAAGCCTCGGCGGGCCGCCGCCGCTCGGGCTCCACCTCGTCCTAGGACCGACCTTCAAGGAGATCATCGCAGTTGCGCGACGGAATCTCGCGGAAGGCCGCCTGGCACCCACCGTCATCTACACTCGCAAGAACTAGAAGGAGAAATGCCATGCTTGCCGAACGAATCGAACGAAAGATTTTCAAAGACATCGTACCGAAAGGGATCCATTGGTCAGACCGCTAATCGTTTGGTTAGGGTTTTACGCTGAAGCGGTTCACATTTTCTCATTGATGGATTGCCCGCCTGTCGCTACCGTCCTGAGACGGACAGGGCAATCGGGTAACTGAAAGGAGTTCTCCCGTGGCAAACGACTTGAACGCCATTGTGGTCCAGAATATCGAGGTGTCTCCGGGACTCGGGATTCTCCGCGTGGTTCCCGACGGTTGGGAGTTGTCCGATTTCACGCCAGGCCAGTTTACGGTTTTGGGTCTGCCAGGTAGCGCCCCTCGCTGCAAGATATGCGATCCTGAAGACGAGGTACGCGATCCTCAGAAACTCATCAAGCGAGCGTATTCGATCGCGTCCTCGTCGGTGGCGAAGGAGTTTCTCGAGTTCTATATCGTGCTCGTGCCCTCGGGAGTGTTGACGCCGCGGCTCTTCAACTTGGCCGCAGGAGGCCGTGTCTGGCTGTCGCCGAAGTCCACCGGTCTCTTCACCCTCGACGACGCGCCGGAGGAAAAGCACATTGTTCTCGTCTCGACGGGCACCGGACTCGCCCCGTACATGAGCATGCTTCGAACCCAGCTGGTCTGTGGGGGACCGCGTCGCTTCGCCGTATTGCACGGCGCCCGGCACTCTTGGGATCTGGGGTATCGGAGCGAATTAATGACACTGCGCAGAATGTGCTCGAACTTCACCTATGTGCCCATCATCAGCCGCCCCAAGGAGGAAGTTGCCGTGTGGGGTGGAGAGACGGGCTACATCCAGGATCTTTGGAAACGGATGCCATTGGAGCAGAGCTGGGGATTCCGCCTATCACCTGCCGACACCGATGTCTTCGTCTGCGGCAACCCCAGCATGATCGAAGACATGGTCGAGATCCTTGAGGGCGAAGGCTTCAAGGAGCATAAGAAAAACGCACCGGGACAGATTCACGTGGAGAGATACTGGTAGAGAACGCCTGTCGGTCAGTCAGAGGGAAGAAAGGCAGTGGAACCGGCGTCATGGTGAAGCAATACGACGCGATTCTCACAGAAAGGATTTATCAATTTGAATGGACAAATCATACAAGCCCTGCTGGCTCCGGTCGTGATGATCTCGGCATGCGGTCTGCTGTGTGTGGCGCAGTATAACCGCATGGCCTCCATCGTTACCAGGCTTCGTCAATTCCATCACGAGCGTCTGAAAGTATACACGGACTTTCCCGGCCGCGCCGGGGCAGAGCGAGACGCCCTGAATCTGCGGTTTAAGGGACTGGAGCATCAGGCGCACCATATGTTGGAACGCGGCCGCATGGTGCGTAACAGCCTGATTTGCATGGTCAGCTGCGTATTGAGTATGACCGTGTGCTCGCTCCTGATCGGCCTTTCGCTGACAGTAGACCATTCGTACCCATTTGCCGTGGCGATGTTTGTCTTGGGGCTGCTGTTGATGTCAGCAGGTGTCGTGCTGGCTCTCTTGGAATTGCGAGTCAGCCTCCGACAGGTCGAGTATGAGCATGGGCGTATCGTCGCGTTAACGCTCTCCGATATCGGAGCCGACAAGGCTGACTCTCTCAAGCCGTCAACAGGAGCCTGATATGGCAGACCATTTTGAACGCAGCCTAATCATCCACGAGCAGTTGCGAGGAAAAATCGGCATATACAATAAAATGCCGGTTACCAATCATGATGATCTTTCCCTGGCCTATACGCCCGGAGTCGCTCGGCCCTGCGAAGTGATTGCCAAGGATCCATCACGCGCTCGTGATCTTACGATCAAACGAAACACCGTCGCCGTCGTCAGTGATGGTTCGGCGGTGTTGGGACTGGGCAACATTGGCGCGTATGCGGCCATTCCAGTCATGGAAGGGAAAGCCCTGCTGTTCAAGGAATTCGCCAACATTGACGCCTGGCCACTCTGCCTCGACACCCAGGATGTGGAGGAAATCATCACAACGGTTCGGCGCATTGCCCCGGTATTTGGCGGGATCAACTTGGAGGACATTTCCGCCCCACGCTGCTTTGAGATTGAGGAGCGACTTCAAGGGCTGGGGATACCGGTGTTCCATGACGACCAGCATGGCACTGCGATCGTCCTGCTTGCTGCTCTGATCAATGCAGCCAGGCTGCTGGGCAGGAAAATGACGGACCTGTGGGTGGTCA
>JADFHU010000343.1 GCA_022567055.1 Planctomycetota bacterium | reverse complement strand
TCTAGAACTGCGACCCAATCCAGATGCTGTTCTTCGATCTTGTCGAGTTGTTCTTCCATGAAACGGGTGAACGAGATGTCCATGATCTTGGGAAAGAACTCGTCCAGCTTCTCGGTGACGATCTCTCCCAAGTCGGTGGCGAAGAACTTACGATCTTCCTGTCTGACATACTCTCGATCTTGGATCGTGCTGATGATGGAAGCGTAGGTACTGGGTCGGCCGATACCCTCCTTTTCCAGGGCCTTGACCAGAGACGCCTCTGTGTAGCGAGCAGGTGGCTTGGTGAAGTGTTGCTCGGCGCGCAGGTCCACCGCGTTTACACTCTGTCCCACGGCCACCGTCGGCAGTTGTTGCTCGCTCGACGCGTTGGTCCAAATGCGGGTACATCCATCGAAGAGCAAAATCCGTCCATTGCTGCGATAGACACAGGGACCGATGGCCGTGTCTGCCTGGATATCCAGCGTTGTCACGTCCCAACGGCCCGGCTCCATCTGACAGGCGACGAATCGCCGCCACACCAGATCATAGAGCTTGAACTGCTCCTCATTGAGATAGGCCTGCACATCACCCGGGGTCAGGTTCACGTCGGTAGGACGAACGGCTTCGTGGGCCGCCTGGGCATTCTTCTGGGAAGAGTAGACTTTTGCGCTCTTGGGCAAATAGTCCGGGCCCAGTTTTCCACCAATGTAGTCCCGGACGCTGTCCACGGCCTCTTTCGACAGATGCGTGCTGTCGGTACGCATATAGGTGATGAGTCCCACGGAACCGGAGCTACCGATATCAATGCCTTCGTAGAGCTGCTGCGCCACCCGCATGGTTCGCTTCGCGGCAAAGCCGACGCGATTCGCCGCGGCCTGCTGCAATGTGGACGTAATAAATGGGGCCGAGGGACGGGACAGAGACACCTTCGTCTGAATGTCCGAGATCGTGAACTGAGCCTGGGACAGGGCGTCATAGACGCGCTGCGCGTCCTCTTTCGTACCCGCCTTGAACTTGTCGTCACCTACCCGATAGAGTTCCGCCTTGAAGGCGTTATGGGCCGTCAGCCAGTCGCTTTGCTGCGCCAGGGTCGGGCCTTTATCGTCTACGGTATGGGCTGCCAGGAATTGCTGCCACTCGGGCTGTAGGGCCCTCTGGAGGTCGCTCGTGAAAACGGCCGGAATCAACCAGTACTCTTCGGGTACAAACGCACGGATTTCGCGTTCCTTCACGACGATGATCTTTACGGCCACCGATTGAACGCGGCCCGCCGACAGTCCGCGTGTCACCTTCTTCCATAGCAGGGGACTGATCTGATATCCCACAATTCGATCGAGGATGCGGCGCGCCTGCTGTGCCATCACCTTGTGACTGTCGAGACGTCTCGGTGAATCGAATGCCTCTTTGATAGCCGATTTCGTGATGGCGTTGAAGACGACTCGGTAGGTGTTTTCTTTAGGGACACCGAGTATTTCCGAGAGGTGCCAGGCGATGGCCTCCCCCTCGCGATCAAGGTCGGTTGCAAGATAGAGCCGACTACACTTCTTGGCAGTGGCTTTGAGACCGCTCACCGTCCGCTTCTTCCCGGGCATGATGTCATAGGTCGGTTTAAAGCGGTTTTCGAGATCCACATTGATCCCCTTGGCGGGCAGATCGCGGACATGGCCCATCGAGGCCATCACTTCGAATTCCGGCCCCAGGTATTTTTTGATCGTCTTTACCTTCGCGGGTGACTCAACAATCACCAGTGCTCTGTTGTTCTTTACCATAGCTAAGTCTTTGTCGTGTCAGTCTCTATTGAAGCGTCAGGTGCAGGCACCGCGTGGACGTACACTGCCTCTGCTGCCTTGGGTCTAGCCCGGTTCATGTTCCTTGTACTGACCCGCTTATCGGCAATCTGTGCCGTTAGATTCAGAAAAGGAGGAATACCGGCGACTTTTCGGATTGTCAAGAAATTTTGAAAGACTACCCTCCCACTTATCCTGATTTATCTATTCAGACATGTCCCACCCTGATGTCCTCATCCATTGGCCCTCAAAAGGAGTAACTCTTCCAGCTTAGGTTTGAGGCGGCGGATGGCCTGGCCCCGGTGAGAAAGCTCGTTTTTTTGTTCGGGTGGGAGCTGCGCAACCGTCTTTTTCAGTGTAGAAACCCAGAAAATGGGATCATATCCGAAGCCCAACCCGCCCATTGGCTCGCTGGTTATCAGACCCTCGAAGGTCCCCTGGGTCTCGATGAGGACTTGGTCGGGGTCGGCCAGGCAGAGGGCGCAGACAAATCGGGCCGTGCGCTGCTCCGGAGGCACATCGACCATCAATTCAAGCACCTTGTAAATGTTTTTCCGGTCGACCTCCGATCGATCGGCTGAGGTCTCGCCGCAGAAGCGGGCTGAGTGGATACCGGGAGCGCCCCTCAAGGCATCGATGACGAGACCGGAATCATCACTGACAGTCCAGAGACCGCTGATTTTCGCATACTCGCATGCCTTCTTCCGGGCATTCTCCGCAAAGGTAGCGCCATCCTCGACGACCTCCGGAAAGGGCCCGACCTCGTCCAGCGAGACCAACTGCGACTCCATCGCCAACATCTGTCGCAATTCTGCAATTTTCCCGCGGTTGGTGGTTGCCACCAGGATTCTTGTACGCATACGCTCTTTTCCAAATGCGCTTTTTTCGAAACGAGTTTCATCGCCCGCAGGCCCGCTACCCCATCCATGCGAGCACCGATCCTTTAACAGATCAGTCAAGCCATGTCAATGATGACGCGGTCGCACGGTGGGTAGCCCACGGAGTGGGAGTCGTCCTTCCTTGACGCCAGTAACGGCATCGTCTAAAATTTTCATCCATGGCGCAGGGAGCGATCGAAAACATGCAGGGTGACCCCAAAAAAACGCCAAGCAAGAGACGAAAGGCCTTCACTTACGTGCTGGCCGTTCTCTTGGGAATCGCTCTGTTCTTCGCACTCAAGTACGCCGCCCGCACCCTATCGGCGCGACATCAAGCCGCCGCGCTGCGGGACCGATTGGCTGCCAAGGAGCTGCTGTTTCCGTCCTACGAGGAGCACGGCATCTTGCCGGAGGCATTCGTCCTCCTCCTTTCAGTGAGCAGTGGCGGGGGGAGCATACGGTTGATATCGCCGACAGTAGGATTCGCCGTGGGAGATGGTTCTCACGTGTTGACGGCGGCACACGTTGTCACTACCGTCACTCGACCTGCAAGTGAAGCCACCTGTCAAGAGCATCTTGTTCTGAGTCTCCACCATGGCGATCTCTTTCTCTTTGACACCGTCGTCCAGTCATCACAGCATGATATCGCCGTTCTTAAACCCCACTGGCCATTTCATCCCGCACTCACGTTGGACACCCATCAAGGCTTGGTAGCTCCCATGGAGCTCTATGTGGTCGGTGGTTGCGTCGGAGACACAGATTTCTTAAGGACAGCAGGAACGGACGGCGCCCCGCCGGCCGCATTGAACAAGCGGATTCGAATGGAAAAACTAAGCCTTCTTCAAGGCTCCACCAGCAGCGCTCCCAACCACCTCATTGCGTTGGAAGACAGCCGACATGTTTTGCCTGGCTGGAGTGGTTCGGCAATTGTTGACACAGCGTCGGCTCACGTGGTCGGGCTCTTAACCAACCACAAGGTCAAGCGTTTCCGAGGCCTGGCACTGTCGCACTATGCGCTGGGTCGTAACGTGGCGGCCATAGAGTCTGTGGCAAGCCAGCGGCGTGTGAGTGACGCTATACGAGGCGCCGCCTCTGCGGGCCCAAGACCACCCGACGCGGAGCGATGTTATGAACTGTTCCTGAAATATTATGAGTGTATGCAGGGGCGTCGGCCTTTGGAGGCGGTCGAGACCCTCAAGGTCCTGCGGGGCCTCCGTCCAGAGTCTGCTCCGCTCGCTCGCTTGCTGGGGTACACGGTCCGCTCCGTTGCCAATGATGACCCCAACCAGGCTGCACTGAAGGCCCTCGCCGAGTCGTCCCTAGGTGATGCGATCAATCTGGCGCCTGAGGATCCCCACGCCCACGCGGCACTCGGTCACCTCCTCATGCAACAGGGGAAACACAAAGAGGCACTTTCGCGGGCCGATGCAGCGCTGGCCGTAGATCCCAACCATCCCTTGGCCATGTGGACCTCTGTCACACTCAGGCGTGATACCGATCCAAACGCGGTCTTGGACGCTGCTTCTGAACTGGTGCAGCGTTTTCCAACCCAGCCCCTCTACTGGCACCACTACAGTGAAATCCTGTTCAATCTCGGCAACTATACGGAGGCTAAGAGGGCGGGCGCCAAAGCCGCCGAGCTGGATCCGCCGCGCTCTTACAGGCGTCCGCTGGCTCTAGCCTTGGCCAAACTCGGTCAACTGGATGAAGCCGAAGAAATCCTGGAACGAATGACCAAACAGTGTGGTTGCCAGCGCTGCTGGTTCGAGTATGGCACTTTCCTTGTCACCTATCATGACAGCGATCCCGAGGCCTTGGCCCGGGCCAGCATGGCCAGTGAGCACATGAATTCCGCGGAGAAACGAGATGGCATGGCAGAGGCCCAGCAGGCACTCGAAACGCAGATTGTGTCGGCTTCAGCCTCCCTGTGCTCGATGTCTGATTCTGCCGAAAGACCGAGGACTCAGTTTAGAGGAGCGAAGAACATCAAATGATAGCCGATGCCAAATACCGCCATGTCTACCACAGCGTGACTCAGGTAACCCGGCCAGATGGATTGGTAGCGAATGTAACACCAGGACCAGATGGCGCCGCCAATGAAGATGCCCGTGGCCGCGATGAGGGTGACGAACCAACTCAGGAAATGCTGCATGGCGATCACATGGTGCAGGGTGAAGCCCAGAGCGGAGGCCACGATGACCATGCGGGAGGAAATGAGGTCCTGAAACTTCTCCACCACAAACCAGCGCCACACATACTCCTCCAACACCGAGTTGACGGTGATCCAGTAGAGGGCGCCCACGCCGTAAACCATGGGTTCGTTCAGCCTCGTGCTCGCCCCCATGGCCTGCACGGTGGTCGGGTCGATCAGTCGTTGGCCCAGCGTCAGGTAGACGGCGCAGATGATCACAGCGATGCCCAGACCAATGCCGCCGGCGACGGCAAACCCGCCCTGGGAGGGGCGAGACCAGCTCAAGCCACGGTGCTCGACTCGCAGGCGCCACACCAGCGGTAGGAGAAAGAGCCACGCTTTGGCGCAGAAAAAGAGAACCTTACCGATCCAATGATCGGGTATGAGGATCATGCCCACCCAAATACCCAAACTCGGGACCGGCAATAGCAGGACCAGCGCGAGCAGAGACTTATTTCCTATCATGGCAGCAGGATAGGGATTTCCGCCCTTGAACACAAGTGCCGACGCCTTGTCACAAATGGCATCTTAGGCTACAGTGCTGGACCCATGGACACGACCCACGCGCATCGTAGAGGGATCTTGCCGATCGGCTTTGTCGTGGCCGTTGTGGCCTGCGTCGTCAGTTGGCGCTGTGCGGATGCCTCCCTGTCGATCTGGTTCAGCGAGCGGAATCGCGCCTGGACGGACGCGCCCTTCGTACTCGGGTTACGCCAATTGGGCAAGGTGTGGGCGTCGGTTTGGCTCTTGCTGCTTTGGGTGACGGTGACCCGAAGGACTCGCCCTGTCACCACGGCATTATTGGCACTCGTATTCACGGCGGTGCTCGTCCTGCCCTTGAAAGAGAGCGTCGGACGCATTCGTCCCGGGGAGTATCTGGACCTGCCCACTGAGAAGATCAATGACATTCCGGTTTCGGGGCATTCCTTCCCCTCCGGCGACGTTGCCACCGTGTGTGCCGTGACATTCTCCCTGATCTGTGTCCTCTCTTGGCGCACCTGGAGTGTCTTGCTGGGCCTGTGCCTTCTCACGGGTGTGCTGCGGCTCGTGGTCTTGGCGCACCATATGTCCGACCTGTGGGCCGGGGCGGCCGTGGGAATTCTAGGCGCCTACCTCGCCCTACGGATCGACCATAGCGGATTCTTCGATTCTAGCCGGCTCGATCGCCGTATTTGGATGGCTCGGACGGGACTGGTCGCCTTGCCGGTCTTGTGGTGCATCGAGGGTTTTGTGCCCGTGCTGACCTTCGCAGTGACGGTCGCGCCGGTGGCCATTCTGTTGGCCGTCGCGTCTCGCTGGCGCCAGGCGGAAAAGGGTTTAAGGGATCGGCAATAAATAAGTTATTTCTTGCCGGTCCCTTAGCCCGTCCTTCCCTATTGGCGCAAGAAAGGCAGATTTTTAAAAAAACTATCGCCGTTCTTAGACAAGTATTGGGGAATTTCCCTCCAATCCTTCCTCCCAGGCTGTGTAGTGCCGACCTGCCCCCTTG
>JADFHU010000342.1 GCA_022567055.1 Planctomycetota bacterium | reverse complement strand
CATCATTCACGCTCATGACTGGATGACCTATCCCGCGGGGATGGCGGTCGCGGCCGCAACCGGCAAGCCCCTCGTTGTGCACGTTCACTCGACCGAGTTTGATCGTAGCGGTGAGCATGTGCACCAGATGATCTACGATATCGAACGGGCCGGCATGGAACGAGCGGACAGAGTCTTTGCCGTCAGCTACCTCACGCGCAACATCGTCATCACTCGCTACGGGATTCCCGGCGAAAGGGTCGAGGTCATCTACAATGGCGTCGAACGGAACGGCGACCGGGCCCTTTCTGGTACCCGTATCCGGAGCGAGGAAAAAATCGTCCTCTTCCTGGGACGGATTACCATGCAAAAAGGCCCCGAATACTTCCTCCAGGCCGCCCAAAAAGTGCTCGGCGTTATGGACAATGTTAAATTTGTCATGGCCGGATCCGGCGATCTCATGCACAGGACGATCGAACTCGCCGCGGACCTGGGCATCGGCTCAAAGGTCTTGTTCACAGGATTCCTGCGGGGTGACGAAGTCAGACACATCTATAAAATGGCCGATCTCTACGTCATGCCCTCTGTGTCCGAGCCATTTGGCATCGCGCCCCTCGAGGCACTCGATCATGACGTCCCGGTCATCATCAGCAAGCAGAGCGGTGTCTCGGAGGTTTTAACGCATGCATTAAAAGTGGATTTCTGGGACGTCGATGAAATCGCTAACAAGATTGTTGCAGTACTCAAGCACCCACCGTTGCAGTCAACACTTAAAGATCATGGCAATATTGAGATAAGGAAGCTGCGTTGGACGGACAGCGCAAGGAAGTGCGCCAGAATCTACGAAGAGCTGTTGGTGCCGGTCTGAGCCTCGGACTCGGGACGGTCTCCATCAGATTTGCCTTAAGAACCCCCCAACGAAATGCCGAAACGTTTTGTTGGATCCTCAGATAAGTCCATGTTGCGGGTAATACGCTATGCCGTCAGTTTGTATCTACTTCCAGGTGCATCAACCGATGCGGTTGCGGCACTACACCGTATTCGATTCCAATGACAACTACTTCGACGACCACAAGAACGCCTCCATTTGCCGAAAGGTAGCGCACAAGTGCTATCTGCCGGCCAATCGGCTGCTCTTGGATCTTATTCGTGAGTACGATGGACAGTTTAGAATTGCCTACAGCATCACCGGCGTGGTGCTTGAGCAGTTTGAGGCCTACTGCCCCGAGGTCATGAGCACCTTTGATGCCCTGGCGGCCACCGGCTGTGTGGAATTCCTAGGAGAAACCTACTACCACAGCCTCAGCTTTCTCTACTCCCAGGCGGAGTTCACCGAGCAGATCGACAAACATACCAAGATGATCGAATACCTGTTTGGCCAGACGCCGCGGGTGTTCCGCAATACGGAGTTGATCTACAACAACCAACTGGCCGCCGCGCTGGACGCCACCGGCCGATTTGACGGTGTGATCGCCGAAGGGGCAGACCATATCCTGGGGTACCGCAGCCCCAATTTCGTCTACCGTCCCCAGGGCTGTGACAACCTGAAGCTCCTCCTGAAAAACTATGCGCTGAGTGACGATATTGCGTTTCGCTTTTCCAACAGAGATTGGAGCCAGTGGCCTCTGACCGCCGAAAAATTCGCCAACTGGATCGATGATGCCAATGGCAACGGCCAGGTCATTAACCTGTTCATGGACTACGAAACCTTCGGCGAACACCAGTGGGCAGACACCGGGATCTTCGACTTTCTTTCCCATCTTCCCGAGAGCGTGCTTCGCCACCCAGACAACAGTTTCAAGACCCCGAGCGAGGTCATTCACGCCTATGAGGCCATGGACGTGATCGATGTGCCCCACCTGATTAGCTGGGCAGACACCGAACGTGACCTCTCCGCCTGGCTAGGCAATGCGATGCAATCCAACGCCATCCACGAACTCTACCGACTGGAAAGAACCGTCCGGGCCAGCAGAGACCCTGATATCCTCAGCGACTGGCGCAAACTTCAGGTGTCCGACCACTTCTACTATATGTGCACCAAGTACTTTGCGGACGGCGACGTTCACAAGTACTTTAATCCTTACGATTCGCCCTACGACTCCTACATCAATTTCATGAACGTATTGGACAATCTCCGTGGTCGCTGTGCGGCGGCGCCCCAGTTCGAAACAATGGAACTGACCTCGCGCGGCAGGAAAGGCGGATCGCACGTCCCCGCAAACTGACACTCGACCCACCTCCTGATGACGCATAAGGGGTGACACACGTGGTAACCCTCGAGAAAAAACGACACGTTGAACTGACCTCCCTCGCTACGAAGACCCTATCCATCGGTGAGCTGTTGGCCAAGGAATGGTTGCTGACAAACAGGCGTGGCAGCTATATCGCTTCGACCGTTGCCTGCTGCAACACCCTCAGCTACCACGGACTGCTGGTGGGGTCTCTCACGCCGCCTACGAACCGCGTCGTGGCCCTGTCCCAGTGCCTTGAACAAATTGCCATGGACGATGTGACCGTGGATCTCGCCACCTTTCAGTTTGGCGAGGAGGTCGAGAATGGCAGCCTCAAGTATCTGAACCGTTTCAGCCAGGACATCGGGGTCCACTTTGAGTACGGGTTCGACCAGTGCGATATGACCAAGTCCATCTATCTGGCGCCTGACAGTGACACCGTCGCCTGCACCTACACCTTCGGCCGTCTGGAGTCGGCGGTAGACCTGACCCTAAAGCCCTTCGTGGCGATCCGGAGTTTCCACGAGCTGCAGAACGCCCGCGCTCCGCTGGAGAACAGGCCCCACAAGACGGGGCAATTGATTCTGTACCCCGACCAGGAAGAGGAAAGGGGTCAACTCCTCTTGAGTTGCCCAGAGGCAGAGTTCGTCAGCGATCCCCAGTGGTGGTTCAACTTCACCTACGAAAAAAACCGGCAGCGCGGTCAGGCGGCCAGCGAAGACCTATGGAGCCCCGGCTACTTCAAATGCCGGATCACCGAACCAACCACCCTAGTTTTTTGGGGGACTTTCGGCCAGAAGATCTCACGCAAACCTGGTAAACACATGGATCTGGTCCGACTCCTGGAGGAACTCACGACGCATCAGGAGCAGATGCTCAAGACGGCGAAGCCCGCCAGTGACACAGAGCTGACGCTCTGTCTGGCCGCTGACCAGTTTGTCGTCAACCGTTGGGGCTCTAAATCCAATCAAGCCACCATCCTGGCGGGATATCCTTGGTTTGCGGACTGGGGAAGGGACGCGTTCATTTCTTTGCCCGGCCTGCTACTCGTCAACAATCGATTTGACGAGGCCAAGTCCGTGCTAACGACCTTTGCCGAAGTCGTTGACCGAGGGATGGTTCCCAATCGTTTCGATGATCGGGAAAACATTGCCCATTTCAACAGTGTCGATGCTTCCCTGTGGTTTATCAACGCCGCGTTTCAGTACCTCCGCGCCAGCGATGATGCCGAGACGTTCGATAAGAAACTGCTGCCCGTCATCCGCTGCATCGTGGATGCCTATCTGCACGGCACCCGCTACGACATCCGGGCAGATGAAGACGACCTCATTACCGGGGGCGACTGCGACACGCAGCTGACCTGGATGGATGCGAAGTGCGACGGCGTGGCCTTCACACCGCGGCACGGTAAAGCGGTTGAAATCAATGCCCTCTGGTACAATGCCATCAGCGCGCTCGCCAACTACTTCGCGGGACGCAGTCGCCAGGACGCACGACACTTTGAGTCCTGGGCCGAGCGGATTGGAAACAGCTTCTGTACGCTCTTCTGGAACGAAGAGACGGGACACCTCAATGACACCATCACCCCGGATGGTGTGATGGACGCAAGCCTGCGTCCCAACCAGATGCTGGCGCTCGCATTGCCATTCACCCCCCCGCTGTCCTACCGCCAACAACTCTCCATCCTGACCTCCGTAGAAACACATCTTTTGACGCCCTACGGACTGAGAACACTCAGTCCCCTGGATGTCGCATACAGAGGAAGATACCAGGGGCCGCAGTGGGATCGAGACGGCGCCTATCATCAGGGCACGGTCTGGCCCTATCTCATCGGTGGCTTTGTGGACGCCTACCTGAAAGTCCACGGCCCCAGCGAAACCACTAAGAGAGATGCCTACAAATTCATCGCTCCTCTCATTAGTCACATCAGTCAAGAGGGATGTCTAGGCAGCGTCGCCGAGGTTTTCGACGGCGACGAACCCCAGCAGCCCAAGGGCTGTTTCGCCCAGGCCTGGAGTGTTGCAGAGCTGTTGCGGAGCTACGATCGAGTCAAAGCGAGCCTTTCTGCTTGACCCCTAATGTCCCGTCTGTTAGGGTGCCCGGACGATTTGTGCCATGCAGAATCGGACAGGACATTCAGAGTCTGGGTCGCGACGTCCTCGATAGACCCAAGATACCATGCTCGCCGATTCAGCGCGTGAATACGCGGTTCCTGTCAAACCTCGCTGCGCGTTGTAACCCTACACGGAATGATGCCAAAACAAAACCACGTTGCGGAATTTTCGCCTGATGAAGGCTTTCAATCGAGTCCTTAAGTACCTATGGCCTCAGTGGCATCGCATCCTCCTGACGCTGTCCTGCGCGCTGATCGTGGCGATTTTGCTCTCGGTGAGCTACGCGACGGCCATCCCGCTGTTGAAAGTCATCATTGTCGATGCGGAGGGGATCCACCCCTGGATCGAGCGTGAGGCCTGTTCGGTGCGTTACGGCATCGCGTTCGACAGAAAACAAACTGCCATCGCCATGCCTAGACAAAACAGCTTGGCCGAACGGGCCGATCTCCGGGTCGGGGATCAAATCATCGGCTTTTCGTCCCCCATTGAGCCCAACCTCTCCTACGCGGACATCTTGGAGGTCTTGGCCAACCCATCGACCGACCGTCTCACGCTCAAAGTCGAACGGGGCGGAGCGAACGCAGCGACCCAAACCCTCGACATCGACATTGCGACGCATCCTGAGGCGATCAGCCGAGAGGGGCTATCCTTCCGTGAACGGTTTTCCCTTCGATTCTATGAAGTCCGGTTGGGCCTGGTCGAATTAATGCAACGGGCCATTCGCGGCTTGCCGCGAGAAAAGACGCCCGACAACATCATGAGGACCATCACCTTCATTGTGATGCTCATGTTGGTCTGCACCGTCCTTCGCTGCATCGCCAAGTTCTTCCAGGCCAGCATCGCCCAAAAGATCGTCCTCGTGGCCGTCACGCGTCTGCGCTACGATCTGTTCGAACACATTACTCGCATGCCTGTGGGCTACTTTTCCCAGGAACGGCCCAGCGACACCATCAGCCGCACCTTGCGTGACACGGCCGAAATGAGTCAAGCACTGAAGGTCATGCTGGGCAAGGCAATCCGCGAGCCCATGAACGCATTCATCGCTTTGACTTTTGCCATGATCATCCACTGGCAACTCACCTTGATTTTCATGGTGGGCGGACCCTTCATCCTAATCTTGGTGGGGCAATTCGGGAGAGTCATGAAGCGGGCCACCCGCAAGTCCCTGGTGGCGGGAGCGCAGATGTTGGCCAAGCTGGAGGAGACCATCAGCGGGCTGAGGGTGGTCAAGGTATTCAATCAACAGGCCTACGAACAGGCGCAGTTCCAGCAGATCAACAAACGGCTCCTAAAGCAGCAACTGGAAATATCGCGTGTCGAAGCCGCCACGAGTCCCGTCCTGGAAATACTGGGCATGGCAGGTGCCTGCGTCGCCATTTATGTGGGAGTGCGGATCATTCAGAAACCGCAGGCCGGCATCGACGGGGAAGTGTTTTTGGGTCTCCTGGTATTGCTCGGCGCCTCAGCCGAGGCCTTGAGAAAGGCAAGTGACGTCTGGAACAAGATTCAACGGGCGAGCGCCGCCGCAGAGCGCGTGTTCGAACTGCTGGACCAGCCCGTCGAGACGCAATCCCCGGACGCCAAGACGCTACCGCCCTTCAAGAACAAGATTGAGTTCAAGAATATCGTGTTCACCTATCCGGGCAACTCGGAGCTGACCTTGCGTGGCGTCACACTGACTATTCATTCCGGCGAAAAAATCGCCATCGTCGGCCCGAACGGTGTTGGAAAAAGTAATCTAGTAGACAGCATCCGCTGGGTCCTCGGGGAGCACAATCCGCGCGATGTGCGAGCGCCCCGTCTGGAAGATGTCATCTTCAACGGTACCGATACGAAAGCCCCCCTGTCCGTCGCGGAGGTGCATCTCACCATCGACAACGAGGAAGGGCTCCTGCCCATCTCCTTTAAGGAAGTGACGATTGGTCGAAGGGTCTACCGCTCCGGGGAGAGCGAGTGCTTCATCAACCAGGCGCCCTGCCGCCTGCGTGATATCCAGGAGC
>JADFHU010000006.1 GCA_022567055.1 Planctomycetota bacterium | reverse complement strand
GGCCGTTCCTCAATCGCGAAATCCTCAACGTAGGCCCGCTACGCTTCCGGTTTCGCTCAATCGATCACGACCAAATCCAACCTAAATCTGAGCGGATAATTCGGTAACTTATTGTCGTGCACGTCCTTAGGTTGCTTCAGGAGGAATCGTCGTCTGTCCTCATCATCTCGAAAGAGGATGCTTCGCTGATTTCCACAGGCGGTCCGTGGTAGACGCAGTTTCATATTCCAGACGTACAGGTCGAGCCATATGAGGCAAGGATACAAGATTGGTATGGGGAGGGCAATCTAAGTTTTATACGAAGGGCTGATCGGTCAATGGCAGGATCGCGGGATTATTTCAGAAGCTATTGCCACAAGTGTATTGGCCAATTATAAGTGAATGTTTGGTTTAACGTTTCCCGGGTTCCATAATGAGAACTGAAATCAATACGCCTAAGGTCTATGGGTTCTTCACAAACATGGCAGTATTCGCTGCGCGAATCGAAAGGGTGCACTATGATGCTTGTAGGACGAAACCTAGTGTTGACTGTGGCGGCACTGACGGCCGCTGTGTCCAGTGTGTCCGCGGCAGACTTTGGCGCCTTGCAGCCCAATGTCATCCTGGTGTTCATCGACGACATGGGGTGGGCCGACCTTTCCTGCTTTGGGAATCGAGATGCCAAGACGCCCAACATCGATGCGATGGCGGAGGAGGGCATTGCGTTTGAGCAGTTCTATGTCAACTCCCCCATCTGTTCGCCTTCACGGGTCGCCATCTCGACCGGGCAGTATCCGCAACGTTGGGGTATCACTTCCTATCTGGCCAGTCGTCGTAAGAACGGGGAACGTGGCATTGCGAACTGGCTCGATCCTGCGGCGCCGATGCTGGCTCGTAGCCTGAGAAGGGTCGGCTATGCCACGGGGCACTTTGGGAAGTGGCACATGGGTGGCCAGCGCGATGTGGCAGAGGCTCCGCCGATCGCGGCCTATGGTTTCGACGCCTCCTTGACGAACTTTGAGGGCATGGGTCCCAAACTCCTTCCCCTCACCATGAAACCGGGTTGGGAAAAGCCGGGCCGTATTTGGGCGGATGCGGAACGGCTCGGCGGGCCCGTCCATTGGCGGCAGCGCTCGACCATCACCGGCGGCTTTGTGGAGGCGGCACTGCGTTTCATCAAGGAGGCGGAGGCGGCAAAAAAACCCTTCTACATCAACCTCTGGCCGGATGATGTGCACAGTCCCTTCTGGCCTTCCGTAGAGAATTGGGGTGACAACAAGCGGGAACTCTATTGCGCGGTGCTGGAAGAGATGGATGAGCAGTTGGCGGGCCTGTTCGACTACGTGCGGGACCGGGAGAGCCTGCGTGACAACACCCTTATCCTGATCTGCTCCGACAACGGACATGAACTGGGTGCGGGACAGGCAGGACCCCTCAAGGGGTGTAAGACCCACTTGTATGAAGGCGGTATCCGATCGCCGCTGATCGTGTGGGGGCCTGGTGTTATCGACAAGCGCGCGGCGGGCACGCGAAACAAGACGTCGGTTTTTGCGGCGATCGACCTGGTCCCGTCTCTACTGAGGTTGACGGGCGGCGAATCCCCTGCCGGTGTGACCTACGACGGCGAGGAGTTGCTGGGGACCCTACTGGGCCGGACGCAGACTTCACGACAGGCGCCGATCTTCTTCAGTCGTCCTCCGGATCGCAAGAGTTTCTATGGCTTCAAGGAGTTGCCCGATCTCGCGGTCCGCCAGGGTCGGTGGAAACTACTCTGTGACTTCGATGGCGCTCGGCCGCAGCTCTATGATCTGACACTTGATATTGGCGAGTCGAACAATCTCGTTGAAGATCATCCCGAGGTGACTGAGGAGTTGAAGAAGAAAGTGGTTGCCTGGCATGCGAAGATGAGCCGTATTAGGGCGCGTTAGGGTCGCGCCCGCGCAGTCTGTTCCGGGGTATCCTCCGACCGCTCCAGTTTTCGAGCATCCGAAGATGCGTGAAACCGTCCTGGTAGTAGATATCTCCAAGAGACTGAAGGTGTGCTTGCCACAGTTGCTCTCGCTCCTCGCGCCAGTTGTCGGGATAACGAAACAACTGTTGTTCCGCAAGGCAATCGGTGAGCGCATCGGCAATCAGTTGGTGGCCATTGATGTTGGGATGGACGTGGTCCGAAAACCACTCCTGGCCGGGTATTCGGTGCGCGCTTCTCTGCTCGATCAACTCTCTTACATCGACCAAGGGTATGCCATGGCGGCTTGCCACCTCCTTGACCGTCTGGTGCATGGGCTCCAACATGCGCAGGGGACAGATGTCCTGTTCTTTGGCCGCAAGAAAATATGACTTGGCCTCCGAAAAGCGACCGGTCTGCGCGTAGCTGATTCCCAATTGATAGAGCAGGCCCGCATGCTGGTCGTCGAGCGCAGCGGCCTGTTCGAGGAGATGCAGTCTGCTCCAGGGGTCCGATGTGTCTCCTTGGCGGGCCTGCTCCCAGAGGGCGATGACGCGGTCCTGATCTTCCTGAGATTGGTCACGCCCGAACTCAGACTTGAAGGGCGGGCAGTCCTTGAGGTTGGAGACCGGATTCATCAGGATGATGGGCACATCAGCCCGTTGTGCCGTTTGAACCAACACCTCCAGGTTGCGACGGAAGTGTTCGATGATGCCCTGTTGCCAAACCGGATCCCGATGATAAGTGGATAGTCCGGTTTTCACATCAAGCTTGGTTTTTACCTCAGTGGACAAAACAGTTTTGGACTCGTCGCTGTTTCCACGAGATGCCAAGTATCGGTCAACGAGTTGATAGGTTCGTAAACGCAGCAATCGGTGATGCAGGCCGATGAGCATTCGAGGCACATTCTTGAGTCGACGGTATGTCCGGTCCTCGAGAAATTCATTGTGCCCCGTGTAGAGGATGAACAGATCCGGCTGGTATTGAAGCAGCTCCTCCATGAGGGGGATCAGACGGTAACTGGCATAAGAAATCCCCCCGCAGTTCACCATCTCTATGGCCCTGTCGGGGCACAGGACCTCCAAATTGAGTTTGAGCCAGGTGGAAAAGGCTGTCTCAACTGATAGGGGACGTCCCTGAACGGTCGATCCTCCCAGACAGAAGATACGGTAGGTTTCTGCGCTCTTGACGGCAGCGAAAGACTGCGGACAGAAATAGCGCAAGCGTTCAGGGGCGGTTTCGAACAGGTTGCCTGAAGCATTCGGCTCGAAGAGTGGGCGTAGTTCCCCGAAGGAGATGTAGGGATCCTCCTCTATCAGTCCAAGATCAGACACGCATGCTCTCAGCACGCCTTCGACCAACACCAGCGGAAAGCAGACCACCCCGCATGCCAATAAGCGAATCAACAGCCAACGCAGCTTACTGTGAATTCGGCTTTTGATTGACTGCCTTTCAACGACTTTCATAGTGGATCTCGCCGTTCATGCGACTGACTGGCGGCCCGTGCCTATTTGCTCTCCGCAATGATTCGATCGTAGACGTCACGGGCGTGTTGGTAGGCCTTCTTTGCGGCATCTTGATCCGCATCTCGGATCTTTCCATGCTTGGCGTTCCAGCAGACGTCCACAGCCTCGCGGCACCACTCGGCACTCTTTAGGTCGGCGCGAATGGGTTTGCCGTCGACCTCGACGAAGATGGGATTGGTGTGAACCGAGGCCAGGACCCGTATGGCGACCCAACTGGAGCGATCGATGGGGATGTCGAAGGCGAGAGAGCGTATGACGCCATCGGCCTCGATGGCCTTGTTTGCCACCACGGCCCCGTTGACGATGAGTTCGACGGGGACCTTCCGTGAATTGCCTATGCGCGCCCGTTCGATGTGCCAGTAGGGTTTGGCATCGAGCCGCCTCTTGCGGATGCGCTCTGTCTCTTCGGTGGGTTCTTTCGCCAGCAGAGCCGCGAAGTCGCACGTGATTCTGACGGACCGACCCTCTTTCAGGGTTAACTTCCTGGCCGGTCCCTCGGCCACTTTGACACGGCTTTCGGCATTGATGTTGACGCCGACGATGCAGTAACGATCCAGGATGTTTTGGAGGGCGTCGCAGGTCTGTTCGCTGGGGTCTCGCCGGATCGCCCGCTGGATGGCGGCCACGTCCTCGGCCTCCAGAGGCGCGCCGCAGAAATCCAGGGCCTCCAGCAGCCGCTGGGTCGCGGCCACAAAGGGCTGATAGGGGACTTTCTTGATCAGGGGGAGACCCTGCACGCTAGGCGTGCCAGAGAAGAGGAACAGAAAGTAGGCCAAGCATGGCAAGCGGAACGTGAAGGGGAGGGAAAGTCGCTTCATAGTTTCGATTCCTACCAGTGAGGGTTGTCTTGAGCGAGCAAGTCACATTGTAGCCAGGGTTGGGTCCAGCTTCAAGGCGCGATTTCGACCGTCCGTAGCCGAGAAGTCGTCTGGCCGCGGCACAATGCCCCTATTTCCGGCGCGCCGAACCCTTGGACGCAAATGGGAGTAGAAACTGTGAGCTATCGCGGAGATTTCGCGCTGCGAGAGCGGTCCGGACGAATGAAATGGAATCCATGGGAAAGGGCAGGGCATGAAGAAGTCACAGATGCTTCACATCATCCTGGTATTGCTGCTCGGCGCAGCCGTCGGCGCGTTATCCGCACAAGACCATTGGCCCACCTGGCGCGGCCCCGACACCATGGGGATCGCGCCAGAGAGCAATCCACCTACCACCTGGAGCGAAACTCAGAACATCAAGTGGAAGGTCAAGCTGACGGGGGATGGATCCAACTCCTCGCCCATTGTCTGGGGGGACAAGATCTTCTTCCAGGCGGCCGTCGACACCGGCATCAAGGACACCAGCGCAGTGGCCGCGCCGGCCGCTGAAGACGCCGCCGGCAGGCGTAGCAGGGGCCGTGATCCTGGCCGTGGCGGTGATCTTGGCCGTGGTCGTGGTCGTGGCCGTGATTCTGGCCGTGGCGGTACCCCTGGCAGGGGCCCTGGTCGGGGATTCGGCGGGCGATTCGGCATTAAACCTCCCACCACACAGTTCAAGTTCAACCTGGTCTGTATGGATAGAGGCACGGGCAAGGTCCTGTGGGAAAAGACTGCCTGTCAGCTCAAGCCGCATCAGGGGCACCATCGGGACCATGGCTACGCCTCGTTTTCGCCCATTACGGATGGTCAGTACGTCTGGGCCCACTTTGGCTCTCGCGGCATCTACTGCTATGACATGCAGGGGAATCAGATCTGGAGCAAGGAACTGCCCCAAATGTCGACCATGTTCGGCGAGGGCACGGCGCCGTCCCTGGCCGGCGATGCCCTCATCGTCGTCGCAGACCAACGGGGGGACTCCTTCATCTTCGCCTTCGACAAGAAGACCGGCAATCTGCTCTGGAAAGAGGCGCGGGACGAGACGACCACCCATGCGACCCCCGTCCCGGTGACCGTGGATGGAAAACTGCAGGTGATCATCGCCGCGACCGATTTTACCAGAGCGTACGATGTGCAAACCGGTGATGTCATCTGGCAGTGCGGTGGGCTGACGCGGAATGTCATACCCACCCCGGTGGTGGGCTTTGGCATGGTCTACTGCGCCAGTGGATATCGGGGCAACGCTCTGCAGGCGATTCGTCTCGGTCAGACCGGGGATTTGACGGGCTCCGATGCCATCGCCTGGGAGGTCGACAGGGCAACCCCCTATGTGCCCTCACTGCTGCTCTATCAGGGCAGGCTCTACGTCTGCAAGAGTAAAAACGAAGTGATCTCTTGTTATGACGCAAAAACGGGTAAGCCTCATTTCGTCGAGCAGAAGATGGACGAGATGAAGGGTGTCTATGCGTCGCCTGTCGCGGCCGCCGGCCGAGTCTACGTTGTGGGCCGCAACGGCGTTTTTCATGTACTCAATGCCTCCGACAGCTTCGAGGTCTTGGCCGTCAACAGGCTCGATGACAAGTTCGACTGCTCACCTGCCTTTGCCGGCGACGAGATGTACCTAAAGGGCAAGCAGTATCTCTACTGTATTGCCGCGGCCGGCTAGAGCGACTACGGCGGTGTCGCAAGGCGCCCAGTGCCAATGAGAACCTACGGGAATCCCCTAGGGTCCCCTTTTTCATTGACGTGTCTGGTCGCCAGACCTAGAATGAATGCACAATAGTCTCCTCCTAAAACCTACAATGACAGGGAAGAAGCTCCCGGGCCGTGAAGTGTCCCGGACACCAGCTCAGAAAGGAAGACGCCCATGAAGGATGCTCGTAGGACTCAAGACACCCGTGGCCGACTGGATCGTCGGCAATTCATCACGACGGCATTGACCGGGGCCGGTGCCCTGATGGCGACTTCAGGATGGGCAGGCGGGATCGAGGCGGTGCCGACGCCACCGAACCGGCGAGCGAGCGATATCATTTCCCTGGGACAGACTGGGGTCAAGGTCTCTCGCCTGGCACAGGGGACCGGCGTTCAGGGCGGTGCCCGCTCCTCCGCGCACACCCGTATGGGTATGAAGGCCTCGACAGCACTGATTCGCCATGGTCTCGATCAGGGCATCGCACTCATGGACACCGCCGATCTCTATGGGGTCCACCCCTCCGTCCAGAAGGCGCTGGCCGATGTCAATCGCGACAATTACGCCATTCTCAGCAAGATCTGGCCGAGGCAGGAGTTTTGGAACTCGCCTTCGGGTGGGGCCCGCCGCGAGGTGGATCGCTTCCGCAAGGAATTCAAGACAGATCACCTTGAGATATGCTTGATTCACTGCATGACCCACTCCGAGTGGCCAAAGACCTACGAACGCATCCGCGACGAACTCTCCGAGTTGAAGCAGGAGGGTGTTGTCGGGGCCGTGGGCGTTTCCTGTCACGACCTCGGAGCCCTCAAAGTGGCCGCCGCCCATCCCTGGGTCGATGTCATCCTCTCACGCATCAACAACAAAGGGGCGAAGATGGATGGGCCCCCCGAGGTGGTCTCCGCCGTTCTCAAGCAGGCGCGCGCCAACGGGAAGCACGTTGTCGGCATGAAAATCTTCGGTGAAGGGACATTGAAGACTTCCCAGGAGAAGGACGCCTCTCTGAAATATGTCTTCGGCAATGAACTCGTGGACTCCATCACCATCGGCATGCTGACGCAGGATGAGATCAGCGATTCGATCCGACGCGTGAACAAAGCGCTGTCTTAGAATCCTAGCCTTGGTAGCTCATCTGCTCGAGACCGTCGAGGCAGAGGCGTGACCAGGTTTCCAGGCTGTCGCGCTCCTCTTGTAGTTGTGCCGCGCTCATGAAACTCATCTGGGTGATCATCTGCTCCTTCTTGCTGACCTTGGGCGCTTTCAGAAACCAGCAGTGTACGATGCCCAGGTGAACCTGGCCGACCGCATTGGAGTCGTCATTGAGCAGCGCGACGACCTGATCGGTATAGTCGCTTTCCACCTCCACCTCCTCGGCGACTTCGCGCTGCACCGCGGCCAGGTAGGACTCCCTAAAGTCGTCGCAGAAGAGCGGCATGTCGTCCGTGGGGTTGATGTGGCCGCCGATCCCCATGGACCGATTGCCCACCAAACGTCCTTCGCCCGATCGCTTGCCCCGCACGTAACTCAGGTAGGTCCCGTCGTGGGTCATGATCACGTAGGGGATGATCTGCTTGTAGTGGGGATCCTCTTCTGCCTGTGACCTGGACATATAGCGGGGTACACCGGGGAGAAAGATCTGATCGAGGTAGCGCTCCACGTCGAACATGAGACCTTGAAACATGCCTACGGTCTCCAGGACCGTCCGTTCGATGACCAGCACCTGTTCTTCCTGAGCCATGGAGCACCTCCTGATTGTTATGATAGAGGCTGGCATCATAAACCAGGCCATTCGCCGATGCAAGGGCTCCCGTGGAGCGATCGCAGCGTTAGAGCACCTACGCAAAATGACTCTGCATTCAAACGGCTTATTCTGCGTCCGAACGGCGTCAGGCTCCATCGACCGTCCTCGGACGCCCTGCTTCGCCTTCCTTGCCAGCCGCAGAAACGCTCGTTTTCGGTGCTACGATTCATTTTGATAGGCACTCTTAATACCAAGTTCCTGTGCTTTGCTGCAGAAACGCCATTTGTCGAAGATTCCTACCGTTCGAGTAATCAGTAAACAGTAATCAGTGATCGGTCTGCGCCAAAGACTGATTACTTTGTCACTGATCACTGATGACGACCTTGCGGATACCAGGAGAAGCGACAAAAAAAAGGGGTGTTCACGTCAGGGCAAGTAAGATGCAATTTCCCTGGAGGTCATCCCAATGCCACTGGCCGAAAACGGGGAATTCTGCTATGGTCTGTCCCGATTCGGGAGTGTCGGGTTCCGGTGTGGGAGAAGAGAGTGTCAACAGCAGGTTAAGGTATCAAATGAACCATCGCGTCTTGTGCGTCCCCATACGGCATCGGATTAGGCGTCGTGCGCACCCTTTCGCAACCGGGGTTTGCGTCCGTGTCGTCCTGATCGCCCTGTTCTGCGCCTCGGCGCCTGCACAGGCCGAGTCGATCGCGAAGGGGGCCTACGACTTCTCCGATCGCATTGTGGAGGCGTCTCCACTGACAGGAGAGATCACACTGGACGGCCTGTTGAATGAACCGGCATGGCAGCAGTGCGTGCCGATCACCGAGTTGTACCAACAGCAGCCTCGGGAAGGTGCTCCTGTCAGCGAAAAGACGGAGATTCGTATTCTGTACAGTTCAAAGACGCTCTACATCGGTGTGTTCTGCTTCGACCGTGAACCGGAGAGGATCATTGCCCGCAAGATGCGGCGGGAGGAGTCTGTGCGGGGCGATCCGATTTTCTCTGACGACAGCATCCATATTGTCATCGACCCCTTTGCCACGGGCCAGACGGCTTACATGTTTTCGACAAACCCACTCGGTGCTCGATATGACGCCCTCATAGCGGGATTCAATCGCTCTAATTTTCGTCGTCTCTCCACTGCCCGGCAGGCCACCTACCCTAGACCGAGTTGGAATGGTCTGTGGAACGTCAAGACGCAGCGAACGGAGAAGGGCTGGAGCGCCGAGTTTGAAATTCCCTTTTCGACCCTGCGTTTTCCCAATCAATCCGAGCAGCGTTGGGGCATCAATTTTGGCCGTAGAATCCCCCGGAAAAACGAACAGGCTTTCTGGTCGGCCCATCCGCGTGACCTGGGCCTCTACTCTTTGACCCATGCCGGAACCTTGACCGGGCTGGCCGATTTGGATCAGGGCAAGGGCCTGGACGTAAAGCCCTACCTGCTGCTGAATTACAACGTCGAGTGGGAGCCGGAGCATGACCCCGATCTGCTCGGGGACGCCGGATTTGACCTCTCCTATTCCATCACCAGCGACGTCCGCTTGGATATGGCGGTGAACCCGGATTTCGCCGAAACCGAAGTGGATGAACAACCGCTGGACCTGGAACGGTTTCCCCTCTTCTTTCCGGAAAAGCGTCGGTTTTTTTTGGAAGGATCCAACATCTTCTCGGTGGGGGATTCTCGCCGTATTTTGCCCTTCCACAGTCGACGCATTGGCATCGCCGGTGGGCAACCGGTGCCCATCATTGAGGGAACGAAGGTGACGGGCACCATGAATAGGACCTCCTTTGGTGTTCTCAACGCCCTCACCCGAGAGAGTGACGCCATGCCGATGACAAACTACAACGTGACGCGGGTTCAACGCCGAGTGTTTGAGGAATCGAATATCGGAATGCTCATGACCAACAAGATCGTGCAGGGCGGACCCGACAACCATGTCCTCGGTGTGGATGGATCTTTCATGACCCGACCCTTCGGCGACCAGAAGCGCATGCGTACGGACTTTCTCATCTTGCAGAGTTTCTCGGACGTCGCCGACGGAGACGATGTGGCCGGGCATGCCCTCGCCATTTTTCCCAACGATCCCTGGGACCTTACCTTCGAATACATGCACGTGGGTTCCGATTTCAACCCGGAGATGGGCTTCGTGTGGGATACAGGGATCGATTTGTGGACTTACAACCTCAGCTATACGCCGGAGAGCGACCTTCCCTGGTTGCGGAGGACGGCCCATGCTGTTCGTGTCCGCTACAGTGTGGACGAGGACTATGATCAGTATCGCGACTACATCCGAGTCGTCCCCATCGGCCTGCTGTTTGAAAGTGGCGACTACCTCCAGTACGAGTACGTGATCGAAGGAGATCGTATCGATGAGGCATTCGACATCTTTCGCGACGTCACCATCGGAACCGGCCACTATCACTTCGGTTTTCACACCATCGACTTTCGCTCGGCCCGCAAGCGCCCTCTCTCCTTCGCACTGGAATACACCAAGGGCGAATCGTACAATGGCAAACGAGAAGCGATTGAAGTGGACAGCCGGCTTCAAGTGACCAGGCACCTGAGTTTCTCTTTGGAAGCGGCCCTGGACCACCGCGAATACCCGATTGTTGTCGATGCAGAGGGGACTCACGGGGGCGACTTCACCGCCAAGTTGACCCGTGGCCGGGCGACCTACGCCTTCACACCCGACATGTATGTCAGCTCCTTCGTTCAGTGGGAAAATAAAAGCGAGCTGTTCAGCCTCAACAACCGCTTTCGCTGGACCATCGAACCGGAGCGGGAGTTGTTCGTGGTGCTGAATCTCGGCGGCGACCGTGAACGCCAGACGGTCACTCAATCCGATTTGGCGGTCAAACTGGGATACAACTGGCGTTTCTAAGCGCTGTCGCCGTTCAGCACGCCCGGCAGGGTGGGCCAGCCGGCTTGAAGTCTCTTGGTGACATCGTTCCAGGGGGGGATGCCACTGGCGGCATCGGACTGCTCCACGCAGAAGGCGCCGACGGCGGCGGCGAAGGTGATCGCATCACGGGGCGGGTATCCCTTGAGCAGGGCACCGATGAAACCGGCAATGGTGCTGTCCCCGGCACCGGTGGTGCCCACCACATTCGCCTGAAACGCGGGGACGCCCATCTCGCAGCCCAGCCAAGCCTCCGATGTGGCCTGCTGCGCCAGGGCTCGACCGAGGGTCTCGAGCCGTTGGGGATCGGGTGTCGTTCGTAAGAAGAGCCCCTGGTCTCCGAGCTTTAGCAGTACGATGGCTGCGCCCATATCGAGGAGTTGGCCACTCACCTGATGCAGCAGCGCCCGCGTGATGGGTCCCTTGGGAATGCTCATCATGGCGAGGAGTTCATCGATACTCGGTACGAAGAGATCCACCTCCGGCAAGACCGTGCCGAGATAGGAACGCCAATCGACGCGTCCCGCCTCGGAACTGGGGTCGACTGAACACATGTCCAGTGAGGTGGTCAGGCCCGCCTCCCGGACCCGCTGCAGGATCGTCTTGAGTTCGTGACCACCGTCCTGCCGAATCCGCTTCATGATGGGAGGATAGCCAAAATGAAAAAGGCGTGCTTGAGAGAGACGCTCGACCGAGACATCCTCCGCGCCGAAGCTGTCATTCGCGCCGGCGAGATGCAGGAAGGTATGGTCCTTGCCCACGGGATTGACGACTGCTGTAAAACTCGTCCGGGCATCAGGATCGATGCGCATGCATTCGACCAGTTGTGGATCCTTTGCCCTGAGCAAACGTAGGATCTCCTGACCGAACAGATCCTCGCCCACTTTTGCCATGAGAGAGGTTGCAACGCCGAGTCGGTGCAAGGCAAGCCCCGTGTTCGCCACCACGCCCCCGGTGGATGACTTTGCCTGATTGATCAGAACCAGCGCTCCGGACTCGAGATCCAAGTCTGCGAAGGCGTCCGACTCGAACTCCAGGATCAGGTCGAGGCAGATGTGCCCGGAGACTATTACATCGGGTACATCGGGTACATCGGGCCTATCGGGGGAAGTATCGGTCATGGCATTGGTGTTCTTCTCTTTGCTACCAGGATGGCATCAGCGCGTCGACGAGGACACCCTGAACGGATCGCTATCGGCACGATACTATACCAGTCATTGAGGGCGACTGCCCGAAATTTGCCAAGTTTTCCCGTCCGGCCCATCTGTCCTGATCGGGATCGTGGTATACTGCTTTGCACCAGGAAACGCCACCGGCGCTGGAGCCGGATACCGCCAGAGGGAAAACGAGCATGGAACGTGAACGCTTGATCGATATCGAAACCAAGATCGCCCACCAGGAGCACACCATCGAACAGCAGAATGAGGTGATCTACGAGCAGGAGAAGAGACTCGCTCGGCTGGAGAAGGCCTACATGGGTCTCATGGATCGCCTCGAGGGCATAGAGGGGGCCGTCCAGGTGGACAAGCCCGAAGAGGAGAAACCGCCGCATTATTAGTAGGTGACAGAACTGAAACGACTGGGGTACACAGTGAAGCGTGTCGGAGGGTGACGGGTGAAGGACTCCAAACCTAAGAAGAAGCCGACGCGCGCGCCGGTATTACCCCCAGCCGGATTCACGTGTCGCGTCTGTGGCATTCGCAAACCCAGAGAGGCCTACCCCGCCAAAGGCCGCCGGGGGTATATCTGTCAGGCGTGTGCAAAAGTCTCTCTTCCCAAGCGCATCCGCCTCCAGCAGGAAGAGGAGATCTTTCATTTCCTACGGCAGGCCTGCATCTCACCGGCGAACCAAGCACGTCTGGAGACACTTACTGCCTTGCGGAGTTCAGCAGTCGCGTCCAAGGCGTCCTTGGTATTGGAAGTCGCGCGATCCTATCCCTTCAAAAAGAACCGCCTTAGAGACATGTCACGCGAGAATCCGGCGCTGCTGCAGAAACTCCGTGAAGTGGGCCTGGTGATGTCCTACTGACTACTGACCACTGATTACTGATTACTGCTTTTACTGAGCTAAGGGAACGGCAAGAAATAACTTGGACTTTTGAATGCCCAATTGCACCCCATCTTTGATCGCTTCTCAATCGCGAAAACAGCGGCTTCCTTGGAGCAAAGCTGGCTGCGATAGCAGCATAAAAAGCATCTCAAGCAATCCGCGACGTAGGACAGCTACGCCTGTGGTTTCGCTCAATCGGGCGCGACCAAATGTGGGGCACACTTGGACCCCAAGTTGTCCAACTTATTTCTTGCCGATCCCTAAACAATCCACACCCTCTATTGATTTCTCACCTCCATTCTGGTATAGTGGATATTCGGTAGACAAATAGTATGAATCATTATCGGAGGTTGGTTATGAAGTCCCAAAACGTCATCTACTCGCTTCTCATCGTACTTGCACTCGTCGGCTTGGCGTCCCTCTGTTCCGCTCGCAGTCATCAGGCCCCGGGGCCCTACACGGGGGACCCGAGAACCTTCACGCTGGAAATTGTGCAGCATTACAGGGACAAGTATCTGGTGGTCATGGACACCCGCAGCAGCAAGCTCAAGGTCACTAAGTTTGACCCGGAAAAACTGCACAACAGCATGATGTTCTCCGACAGTGACTTCTCGGTGTTTACGCTGGTCCCATAGGAATTGCATCGGAGGGCTACTCCCGCAGCAGGCCGAGGAGGTTTTCCTTTGTCAGTAGCGCCACGTCTGCGGCTCGCTCAAGGAAGGGTTCGACATCCTCGACGACCCGCTTCCAGTCGAGCGTCTCAACGCGCTGGCAGACAATGGCACGCCAGCTCTCGGTGGTGACCTCCGGCCCGTCCCACTCTGTCTGCCCGAGGGCATTTTTGAGCAATTCAATGTTTGGTGCCGGCCAAGCCCTATCCGAAAGGTACCAGATAAGGTCGTGAATGTCCCGACCTTTGGTGTATCGGCGGGTGAGGACGGCATTTAGCTTGCCCGCCAGCAATGATGCTCTGTCATGGTGCCTCAAATTGAGCGTGACATGTCGTCTCACAATGGTCGAGGCCACATCTGCCCCCGAGGGTGGGTTAGTATCCAAATCCACCTTGATGGATAAGGTTTCAGATTCGTGAGGAGACAAGCCAAGCTCAAATAGCAGGCCGCGGAAACGCACGAAGGCGGACTGAACGGTTTTCCTGTCGTTGATGCGAAGAGTGACGTCGTAATTTTCGGCCTCGAGGACCCTCGCAGAACGAGACAGATGCTCTCGAAAGTGACTCTCGCTGCCAGACCCAACCAGGGCGAAATCCAGGTCTTCGGAGAACCGTTGCGTGGCAAAAAGGAAGCGCAACGCTGTGCCTCCGTGGAATATCCAGGTGTTAAAGACGGCATGATCCTGAAAGGTCTGAAGCAAGCGGGCCTGCAAGTACTCTCTCACCATGTGTCGAGCCATGATGGGACTGGTCAAGCCATCAAGCAACTGTTTCAAGAAGGCCTTCACGATGCTTGCCCCATTTCTTGCTCGACCAATCTCTCGATCTGATGCACGGCCCGATGTAGTTTGCCGCTCTTGCTCGTCGGAGAAAGTTGCCGAAGCGTGTTCAGGTCTAGCTTGTCGATATTCTGAAGGCGAAGCTCGGCAAAGAATCCAGGCGTGTCCGCTTCCGGGGTCAGGTACACCAAATCCAATAGGGCCTTCTCAGGAGTCGCTACGAATGCGCTTTGACCGGAACCTAACTCAACCCACTCGCAACCGTAGAACCAATCCCTCTTGATGTGCCGGAAGACGAACCGGCCCAAGGGCGTTTCCAGTCGTTCGGGTCTCTGCGTGGTAACGCTTGTCACTGTCGGCACGTGCTCTGGGATCAGGCCAAAGTGCCACAGTGCTGAATGCAAGCTCACATAAGAGGCCCTCTTGATCTCATTTGCCAAGACAAAAGGATGTGGGTTGACCCTACGGTAGGGCTCAGCCAAGACATACAGCCCCCGCTTGAGTTGAAGCAGCTTCCCCGCCTTGGCCCAGCGGCTGAGTTGTAGCCGCAGCGCGGGGAGGCCCTCACCCGCGGCGGCCAGGAAACCCGTTCGGAACACCGGTTCGGCCGCGACCATTCCCAATAGCTCTTCAAGATTCATTCCAGAAATTTATCATAAATGATAAATTGCCGCAATGAAAAATCCGGCTTCCTCAGCAGGCTCGAGACAGGTTGACTAAGGCTTCCTCTCCAGTCTCGGTGCAAAAGAGGGCTTGGGGTCGATCCTAATCAGCGGGCTTGCGTCTTCGCCTACCCCAGCGTTTCTTGGCGAGCTGGGCCTGTCGGTAGAGCGATTTTCGGGGTCTGGCTCTGGGGATGGGTTCTCTTACAAGCGTTTGGGGAGCCGCCGTCTGTTGCGCGGGGGCCTGAGCGACCTCGATCACGGCCTTTTTGGGACGGCGGGAAATGAGTTGGCTCGCCCAGCCGATGAGGACCAGGGTCCCGAACACGGCGGGCGCGGCCCAGCGAGTGCCGTGGAGCGAGGGCAGGACCTGAACCCCCAGACCCAGCAGCAAGGTCTGAACACCCATCAGCGTTGCGGTGGCGCCCACCACACTGTAGGCCAGGGCAATGACCACCTTTTTCAAGAGCCAGAACAGGACCAGGGCCGCAATGCCGCCGGCCAGGGACATTCCGCTCATCTGCCAGACGTAGGGTTCCACGCGATGCCACGTGTCCTTGAGTAGGGCCCGCAGACGTTCGGAGAATCCCACGGCGCCGGAACTGATCTGATCCAGATAGGCCTGACGGTCCGTCAACTCCATGCCGCGAAAGGAATTCATCAAGAGGGTCTGGCTCTGGGCCTCCGCGTCCTCCATAGTCACGCCGTCAAGCTTGGCGGCCAGATAACCGCCGCCGCTCAGGGCGGCCAGGATCAGTGCCGCCAAGATCATAACGAGGAGGTTCCGCAGCAACACCGAGACAAGCGCCAGGAGAGCGCCACCAATGGCCATGCAGCGCGTGTGTTCGATGTCCAACCATTGACCTACGAACAAACCGCCTGTTGCCCCTACGGCGCCGCCCAGCAGACCGATGATCGCGCCCCCGAATCGATCACCGCTCAACCACAGGACCAATCCCACCAAGAGGACCGGCGTCCCCACACTCAGCAGGGTGCTCCGGTTTAGCTCCAAGAGCAGCGTCTCGAGTCTTAACAGTAATTCAACCATGGATCGCCTGCGACAGCATCCAGTTCAGAGTTCAAAGCGAAGGGTTCAAAGTCGGTCACGCCACCCGCCTACCATAAACCCAATGATGGGCGGCTTCAACCGAGAAACGAACAACAGTGGTCGGTAGCCGGTAGTCAGTAGTCGGTGAAGAGCCATGGGTGTTTGCTCCAACCCGATCACATTTGACCGACTACCGATTACTGACTACCGGCTACCGAATCTACTCCGGTGAATGCTGTAGCAGTTCATGGAGATGGCGGTAGTAACCGTCCCGCTCCATGAGATCGTCATGGCTGCCTTCGTCGATCAGTTCGCCGTGGCGCATGACGAGAATGCGGTCGGCGTGACGAATGGTCGAGAGGCGGTGGGCGATGACGATGCTGGTCCGACCGGCCATGAGTCGGTTCAGACCCTCCTGAATCAGCATCTCGGTGGCCGTATCAATACTGGCGGTGGCCTCATCCAGGACGAATAGCAACTCGGGGTTTTGAGCCAGCGTGCGGGCCATCGACACGAGTTGCTTTTCTCCGAGTGACAGGCCCTGTCCCCGTTCGTTGAGTTGCGTGTCATAACCCTCCGCCATGGCAGAGATGAAACCATGGGCGTTGACGGTCTCGGCCGCTCGGATCAGGTCCTCCCGTGTTAGATCCGGATTGAGCAGCGAGATGTTCTCCGCCACGGTCCCCGCGAAGAGGAAGGGGTCCTGAAACACATAGCCCAGCCGCTCCCGCAAATCGGCCTTGCGAAAGTCGCGCACATCCTGAGTACCGATCCGTACCGATCCTCGTTGCACATCGTAGAATCGCCCGATGAGGTTAATGATCGTCGTCTTGCCGGCCCCGGTGGCCCCGACCACGGCAATGACCTGGCCGGGCTGTATCAGAAAGCTCAGATCCTTGATCACCCAGTTTTCTTCTTGATAGGCGAACCAGACATTGCGAAATTCAATCGTGCCGGAGAGTGCCTGAGGCGCACAGGGTTGGGCCGGTTCGGCGATTGTTTCCGGCGTGTCCAGTAGGGCAAAGATGCGCTCCGCCGAGACCATGGCCGTCTGGTACATGCCCGCCTTGTCGGACAGAGAGCCGAGAGGACGGAAAAAATCGCGGATATAGGTTAGAAAGGCGATCAGGACGCCCAAGGTCATCAGCCCGCTGTCGTTCAGGAGTAGATAGCCGCCTACTCCCAGGATGGCCACGAAGGCCGCGGCCTGGCCGGCCTCGATCACGGGAAAGTAATAGCTGAACCAACGTACTTCGTCGAAGTAGGCACTCTGAAGATGGGCGTTGCGTTCCCGAAACTCTTCGCGTGCGACGGGTTCATGGTTGAAGAGTTGGATCGTGGTCATGCCCACCAAGTACTCCTGCAGCAGGGCGTTCAGCTTGGACTGACGCTCACGAATGTCACGATTGGCGTCGCGCAGTTTGCCATTGACGTAGAGCAGGGCTACGAAGAGGAAGGGGAGCACGGCAAAGAGGGCTAGGGCCACCTGTACGTCAATGATCAGCATGTAGAGCATGATGGTGATCAGCATGACCACATCGGCGATGGTGCCGACCACCCCGTCGGTGACAAAGGCCTGCAGACGCTCAATATCGGAGGTGACCCTCGTCATCAGTGCCCCGATCGGCGTACGGTCGTAGTAGCCCAGATGCATGTTGATGACCTTGCGAAAGAGCGTCACGCGCAGGTCGTAGAGGATGCGCTGACCCAGCCAGGCCGTGAGGACGCCTTGGGCATAGCGGAGCAGATGGCCGCTCACGGCGAACAGCACGAAGATGCCGCTCAGTCTCAGCAACTCTTCCCAGCGGGTCTCCGCGGGCAAGGTCTGATCCATGAGACAGTTGTCGGTGATCTGCTTGATCAGGATCGGCAGATAGTTGATCAACCCGGACATGACCAGGATCAAGACCAGGGCCAGGATCGACCAACGCCAGTAGGGCAGGGAAAAACGAAGCAGGCGCCGGGCCAGGCGGAAGGAGCGTTGCCATTCAGCCTTCATTCCTCACCCTCCAGGTCCTTTTGGATCTGCTGCAGGGTGTTGAGTTCCGCGTAGTAGCCGGGCTGCTTCAGGAGGGCCTCGTGCGTCCCCTGCTGGGTGACGCGTCCCTCTTCCAGAACGACGATCTCATCGGCATAGCGCAGGGTCGAGATGCGGTGGCTGACGAAGAGGGTTGTCCGTTCTTTCATGACGGGCGGCAGCTTCTCCATGATGGCCGCCTCGGTGTGAGTGTCGACGGCCGAGAGGACGTCGTCGAGGATCAAGATGCGGGGCCGCCGGGCGATGGCCCGGCTGATGGCCGTGCGCTGCCGTTGGCCGCCCGAGAGCGTGACACCCCGTTCCCCCAAGAGTGTCTCGAATCCCTCGGGGAAGGTATCGACTTCAGCCGTCAGATGCGCTACCTCGGCCGCCCAGCGGATGAGCGAGGCATCCGCCTCTTCCACGCCGAAGCCAATATTGTGGGCCAGGGTACGGGAAAAGAGGACCGGCTCTTGCATGGCGAAGCCAATCTGTTGCCGCAATAGGGTCAGGGGGATGACGCGAATGTCATGGCCATCCAGCAGGATCGCCCCCTCGCTGGGATCCCTCAGTCGTGCCACCATCGAGACCAAGAGGGATTTGCCGCTGCCCGTAGGGCCCGTGATGCCTAGCACCTTGCCCGCGGGGATGTGCAGATTGATCCCATCCAGCAGACGCTTGCCGATATCCAGTGACAGGTTCTTGATGTGAATGTCACCGCGGAGCACCTGGATACCCGCATCGGTCTGCTCAGTATCTCTGATCTCGGGCTCCCGAGCAAACAGCTCACTGACCCGCTCCCAACTTACTTTACCGCGCTGGAGTAGACTCATGATCCAGCTCAGCGAAAGCAAGGGCCACTGCATGTAGAGGAGGTACTGAATGAACTGGACCAGCGTCCCCAGGGTACGCTCTCCTTGAATGACCTGACGGCCACCGATGGACAGAATGAGGACCACACTGACGGAGAAACACAGGGCCATGAAGGGCCAAAGCGCCTGTCTGGGAATGTGCACACGCATATTGCTCCGCAGCAGGTCCCGGTTCACCGACTCGAACAGACTCGAGCGGCGCTTTTCCAAGGCAAATCCTTTGATGCATCGAATGCCGGCGAAGCTCTCCTGGCAGAAGTTGGAGACATCCGACACCTGCTCCTGCAATTCCCGCTGCCGCTCGCGAATGAGACGGATCACGAGAAAAAAGACCAACACCATGGGCAGATAGAGGCCCAACACCATGAGGGTCAGCCAGAGATCGGTCGCCAGCATCACGGCCGATGCCAGGACCAGCACGCCGGCGGCACGCATGCCCTGGAGCAGGCCCTGCCCGATCGAGTCTCGGATCAGGATCATGTCCGATGACATCCGCGTGATCAAATCGCCGGTCCGCTCCTTTTGGAAGAAGGCCTGATCCAAGCGCATGAGATGATCGAATAGATCTCTGCGGAGGGCGTACTCAACCTTGTGCGAGAGGCCCAGGGGAATCTTGCGCAGGTACCGGGAGAAAAAGAGGGCGACCGTGGATATCCCCGCATAGAGCAGGAGCAAATGGGATAGCCCTCTGCGCGTCAAGGTCTCATCGATCAGGCCGTCGATCGCCTGACGCATGATGAAGGGCAGATAGAGGTTGATGCTCACCGTGAACAGCGTGCACAACAGGGTCAGGCCCATGGCCCATCTGTGTCGGGCAAGGTAGCGCCACAGTGTGACTTCGTTGGTCTTGATATTCCGGTCTCCGAGGGGACAGGTGGATACTCTTACAGCCGCACAAAGGCGCCAGAATAGCACCTATGGAGGGGAATGCAACTCCCTGCGCTAGTGTTGCCGCCGGCACTCCGTTAGAAGATATCGCGGCGTACTCTTGCCGTGGCCCGCCAGGCGCAGAACGCCCCAACGCCGAGGTACAGCGTCCCGTTGAATAGCAGAAGCCCCGTGGTTGCCCACGGGCCGCGACCGGCATCATTGGGAAGGGGCCAGTCGTAGACCAGTGAGGCGGTGTTCTCGCGCGCGTTCCTCCGTCCCCCGGTGGCGGTGATGACGACACCGGTCTGCACGAAGGGGTGGCTGGTGATGTAATAGTGAAGGTGTTCCTCCCGGGCTCTCCGGTCGGCCAAAACCCCAACCATTAAAGGCACGATCGCCCACAAGAAGAGGGCCACTGCCAGGTTCGCCACTACCGCGGTGGTCGTCTTTCGAAAGCGGGCGCTGAAATAGAGGCCCGTTCCGGTCATCAGAGAAACGGCGCCGGAAATGATCAACGCCAGCTGGATCAGGGCGAGTGGATGGATGTAGCCGATCACGCAAAAAAACAGTAGGTGGCCCGCAAGAATGACCCAAATAGGGAGACCCCTGCGAAAACAGCCGATCGCCTTGCCCATGAGGATCTGTGCATTCGTCAGGGGTGTGGTCAGAAGGATCGGCCAGCTTTGCGCTTCCTTCTCCCGTGTGATCATCGTCGCGGACAATATGACGGTGCTGACGAGTCCCATCGCCAGGAGGATGATGACAAAGGTGGTGTGGAAGAAGTCCTCTCTGAGATGTCCCTGCCGGGCATTGATACCATAGATCAGGATGAGGGTCAGGATGGTGATGATCAAGGCAATGACTTTGCTACGCCGACCGCCCTTGATAAAGGGCGTACGTAGCTCTTTCCAAATCACCGGTGCGCCGCGGACCGGCCGGAGGTCTTGGCGAGGTGACATTTGCGAAGTTTCCTTCTTGGTTTTCGTTTTGTTTCGACGCTCCTTCTTGCGATCGAGGATCAACTGCCCGGTGATCTCTCGCAACGCGACCCTGCGGACCGTCAAAACCGCCACGAACAATAGCACCGCGGAGAGGCCCAGCATGAAGCAGCAATGACTCCACCAGTTGAATGAGCCAACGACACCGGCCGTCGCACCGGGAGAGAGCAATTCGACAGTCTGCATTTGCAGGGCAACGAGAGGGTTGACGAGTACCATTATGGTAACCACACCGGGCATGTTCGCCGGCGCATTGGAGCCCGCCAGTTGCTGGAGGCCCATCAAGGCGATCATGGGCAGAAACAGATAGAGGACACCCAGTGTCACCACCGCTCTGACGATGACGCCATAGGCGTGACGTCCCCATACCGAGAAAAGCAAGCTAACCGTCCCCGCGAAGAGCGTGGCCGTCAAGGTGATGCACAGACTCGTCCAAACGAAGCCCCAGGGCACGCCGCCGAAAACACGAATGACCGCCAGCAGCGGCAGACTGATGCCGATGATGAGCAGGAGTTGGCAGAGCTTGCTGAGGAGTTTGCCGATCACAATCTGAAAACTGCGGATGGGCGTCGTCATCAACACGCCGAGGGTGCGATGGGAAATCTCATCGCTGATTGAGGTGCTGAGCATGACGCAGGCGATCAACTGCGCGGCGATGAACTGGAACCAGACGATGGTCGCCGTCAGGGCCAGTCCTGCCTCCGACAAGCGGGCCACGGTGTTTGCCTGGCGGGAGGAGGACCGGACGCTCTCCTGAAATACCACTGCCAGGGGAATCATGAGCAGGGCGATGTAGACGAAGCGCAGCCAATAATTACGCCGTCGACGGCTGGACACCCGCAATTCTTTATCCAGAATGGGCCCGGTCAGCCAATCTAAACTGGTAGCAATATTCATTTGGACTCCCTGATGGCTCTTTGATTCCGTAGCATGAGTCTAAGGGCTGGGAGCTAACCTGACAAGTGCTTCGATGCGGTCCCTGTTGCCGCGGTTGCGGGGGGGACCGACCTTACCATGGCGCAAACGCCTTGCGACCCCTAGACGTTTTCTTTTGATTGAACGGTCACCGCGAAACGGACATTTGAAAGAGCTGGCGTCCCTTATTGGGGCCCCGCGTCCTAAAGAGGGATTTCAATTGAATGGACCGAATCAACGTGCTATAAGTTGTTATGGCTCTGTGCCCGCTTAGGGACCGGCAAGAAATAACTTGGACTTTTGAATGCCCAATTGCACTCCATCTTTGATCGCTTCTCAATCGCGAAATCCTCGACGTAGAACTGCTACGCCTGTGGTTTCGCTCAATCGGGCGCGACCAAATATGGGGCACACTTGGACCCCAAATTGTCCAACTTATTTCTTGCCGATCCCTTAACGCTCCGAGCGTGGTGCCAGAATCTACGGAGGCCTTCGATCATACAGCCGGTGAGGTAGGGTGCCTGCA
>JADFHU010000341.1 GCA_022567055.1 Planctomycetota bacterium | reverse complement strand
GACTCGCGCACAATCATTTGCTTAAGAGCGCCTATCAAAATGAATCGTAGCACCGAAAACGAGCGTTTCTGCGACTGGCAAGGAAGGCGAAGCAGGCCGTCCGAGGACGGTCGATGGAGCCTGACGTCGTCCAGACGTAGAAAAAGCCTTTTGAATGCAGAGTCATTTTGCGTAGGGGCTCTAAGGAGTCACTGATGAAGAAGCCGATTCTCTATCTAATCGTTTGGTTGCTGGGCGCTGGGCTGGCGTTCGGTCGTGAGCCGAAGGAGGACGATAGCAACGTTATCTACGATGAGAGTAAGGTCCCACATTATGACCTACCACCGCTGCTGGTAAGTGCCGAAGGCCAGCGGGTCACCACGGCCGAGGCATGGAGGAGCGTTCGCCGCCCCCAGATTCTGTCGCTGTTCAGCAACCTTGTCTACGGGGCTGTCCCGGACCCTGAGAGCCCGGTTAAGGTGGAGTTTGAAGTCAGGAAGACTGATCCCCAATTCATGGAAGGCAAGGCCACACGCAAAGACGTTCAGATTCGCTTTAGTAACAACAGGGGCAAGGCGGAAATGCTGATACTCGTGTTCGTTCCCAATCGAGGGACCAAGCCTGTGCCTGCTTTCATGAAGCACAGCTTCAACGACACCCACTCGCACGATTTCGAGACACATCCCCAGCGGCCGGGCCGACTGCGAAATGGATGGCCGTTGGGCGAATTCTTTGATCGTGGTTACGCCTTTGTCGCGGTGTATCAGCAGGACCTGGTAGGGCACAATGAGGTGGAATTTCTCAAGGGCATTCATCCGCTGTTCTACCGGAAGGGACAGAGCTTTCCCAAGGCGAGCGAATGGGGTGTGCTTTCGGCCATCGCGTGGGGTGCTATGCGGGCCATGGATTATCTGGAGACCGACAGCGATGTCGATCATACGCGGGTTGCTATCATGGGCCACTCGAAGATGGGCAAAGCGGCCCTCTGGACCGCGGCCCAGGACGAGCGCTTTGCCCTGGCCATCTCGGCGCAGTCAGGTTGCGCCGGGGCTGCTCTGTGGCGACGACGCTCGGGTGAGACGCTGGAGAAGATGGTCACGCGTTTTCCCTATTGGCTGTGTCGCAATGCGTGGAAGTTCGTGAATCAGGAAGACGATCTGCCCGTCGATCAACATATGTTGCTTGCCTGCATCGCCCCGCGTCCGGTCTATGTGCACAGCGGTGTCCAGGACACCTGGGCGGACGGACGGGGCGAGTACCTTTCGGCCTACCATGCCAGCGAGGTGTATCGCCTGCTCGGCAAGAAGGGATTGACCTCGGAGTCGTCGCCCCCCGTAGGCGAGGCGATCATCGAAAGTGATGTCGGGTACCACATCCGGCAGGGCGGTCACTCCCTTCTGATGTATGATTGGGAGCGATTTCTGGATTTTGCGGATTATCACCTAAAGAATTAGGCTTTGTCGGAAAACTCCGTCGTCGGCCCGAGAGCGAGCAATTTTTTCGCCTGGCAAAGCTTGTCCCGAGCGCAGCGTGGGGAACTCGAAGCAGGCGATGTTTGTTCTATCGTCGATGCAGCCGGATGCGGCCAGGCGGAAAAAGGGCCGCTCGAAGCCAGACCGAGTTTTCCGACACAGCCCAGGTCTATGGCGAGTTTAGGGGAGAGCTGATTCGGCAAGATTCTGCTTGACGGCCTCGGCAAATGGTTTTAATGTGCCTAGGAATTTGGCGGAGGGGCGTAAGAACTGTCGTAAAAATTGTCATATGTGGTATATCAGCAAGTTGCCACGCTCGACAACAATGATTTCAGGCTTCAGTTCGTCTGGAAAGGACTAGAAGATGCGAACGGCAAGATTGGGTGGACTTGTGCTTGCGTGTGCAGGCGTGGCGTTCTTCAGCGGGTGTAGCAATCAAGATCTGCAGATCATGAATCGGAAACAGCAGACACTGATTGGGCAGCTCGAGAGCGAGCTGCAGACGAAGAACCTCCTGCTCGAGCAGCGTAACCGCCAACTCGCCGCGGCTGCCGAAGAAGAAAACATCGAGGTCGAGCAGCTCAAGGGACAAATCGCGGCGTTGCAGGAAGACCTGGAAAGCAAGAAGACGATGATTTCTTCTATGCAGGAACGCCTGCTGAGCACAGGGGGGCAACTCCCTGTCGAGCTAACGAGCAAGTTGGAAGAGTTGGCCGGCAAGTATGCAATGATCAGCTACGACGTAGACCGTGGTGTGCTCAAATTCGAGAGCGACTTGACCTTTCAAAAGGGCAGTGATCAGGTGACGAGTTCTGCCATCGGCGGCGTTAAGTCCCTCTGTACCATCCTCAATTCGGCCGAAGCCGAGACCTTTGACGCGGTCATCGCAGGCCATACCGACGACATTCCCGTGCTTAGACCGGAGACCAAGGCCAAGCATCCCACCAACTGGCATCTTTCCGCCCACCGGGCGATCTCCGTACTAAACATCATGGTAGCGAACAACGTCGCCCCCAAACGGGTGAGCGTGCGTGGCTTTGGCGAATTCCGGCCCCTCGAGGAGAACAAACCCAATAAAGGGGGTAGCGCGAGGAACCGGCGCGTGGAGATCTACATCGTGCCCCAGGGCATGTGACCTTGAGCGGCAAGCCAACTCCAGCGCCCGGGGTCGGAAAGATGAAGGATCTATCCCATTTTGGGCGTCGTTTGGCGGCCCCTTCGGGCATTTGGCAGTTGATGGAGGACCTGGGAAGGGCCCTGGCCGGCGAGGACGATGTCCTGATGTTGGGAGGGGGGAATCCGGCCCACATCCCCCAAGTGCAGGAAAAGCTTCGTGAGCGGCTCTTGCACATAGCTCAGAGTGAGACACGTTTCGCCAAAGCGCTGGGAGACTACGATCCGCCCCAAGGAAACCGGGCCTTGATCGAGGCCCTGAGTCGGCTGCTGCGGGAGCGATTCGGGTGGCCGATCGGGCCGAAGAACATCGCATTGACCAATGGCAGCCAATCCGCCTTCTTCGCTCTGTTCAACGTGTTTGGGGGTACCTCTGAGAGCGGCCAGAAGAGGCGTATTCTCCTACCCTTGACGCCCGAGTACATCGGCTACAGTGACTTGGGATTAGAACCGGACATGCTCGTCTCGGCCAGACCCAGAATCGAACTGTTGGGCGGCCATCTGTTCAAGTACCACCTTGATCTGGAGGGTCTACAGGATCTCATGGACGAGAGCATCGGGGCCATCTGTGTGTCCCGGCCGACCAATCCCACCGGCAACGTGCTGACCGACTCTGAAGTCTGTCAGTTGACCGACCTGGCTCGCAACCGCGGGATCCCCCTTATCCTGGACAGTGCCTATGGCTTGCCCTTTCCCGGCATCGTTTTCGTGGACGCGGTCACTGCCTGGCAAGAGCACATGATCGTCTGCATGAGCCTGTCGAAGCTGGGATTGCCTGCGGTGCGGACTGGTATCGTCGTCGCCAATGAAGAGGTTGTGCGTATGATGGCGCGGATCAATGCCATCACCGCCCTGGCGCCGGGCGGCGTCGGTGCTGCCCTTGTGCTGGATCTCGTCGAGAGCGGGGAGATCGTGGACCTTTCTGAGAGGTGGATCAAGCCCTTCTACCAGTCCAGAGCCGATCATGCCGTCAAGAAACTCGTGGATACCCTGGAAGGCGTAAACTTTCGTATCCACACGCCGGAGGGCGCCTTTTTCCTCTGGCTTTGGCTACCAGATCTACCCGTGCCGGCCAGGGAGTTGTACGAGACTCTGAAGAAACGAAAGGTCATCGTCGTGCCCGGGGAATACTTTTTTCCGGGAGCGCAATCATCCTGGGAACACGCTCAGCAGTGCATTCGCATCAGTTACGCGCAACCCACCGATGTGGTTGATCAGGGGCTTGAGATCATAGGGGAAGAAGTTAAAGCAGTGATCGGTAAAAGCAGTAATCAGTAATCGGTAATCGGTAATCGGTATCGAGGTAAGCCCTGTTTACTGATCACTGATTACTGTTTTTATCCTTTCCGGACTTTGCGATTGCCGACCTTGGGTAGGCCCATGACCGAGTCTCCCTCGGACCACCTTTCCTCTTCCTTGAGTCTCTCGATTCGTTCGGCACGCGAAAGGACGTTACGATGGCGACTCAATGCACCTCTGACTTTCAACGATCTGTCAATTGACATGGATCACTTCTCCATTGTAGTTTTCATCTAGCGGCTTCAAATAGGCACCGCGAAAATAGTTAGGTGCAAAGCTTTCACGCCCGGCCGGGGCCCTGTACTCCTTGCCCAACTCGACGATGCGCTGCTGCAGTCTATATTCCCTCGTGCCCTCTTTCAAGCTTAAAGCAGAAAAGCGATCGACCGTGAACAAATAGAAGGCCTTGTCCGTGCGCACGATCTCGGTGCCGATCCCTTTACTGTTGAAATACTGACGCACGGGTATCAGATCCTCCAGTTTACCAAACTGCTGGATAACGATCGTACTGCCCGGACGGACCCAGGAACTCGATGAATCCGCGCCCGCGGCAGGGGAGGTAACTTTCTCATTCGTCCCGTCTGTCGCCTCACTTTCCCCACCGGTCCCTTGTGCGGCCCCGGGAGACGGTGGCTGTCGACTCGCCAGCCTGGCGAGGGGCTGGCCGTGCTGACCCAGCTTAAAAGATGCCACCAGCGCGAGAACAAACAGAATCGAAACGACGGCAATGGCTGAATAGGGAAGGGTCAGCTCCACTCTACCCGAATGCAACTGAAAGGCCCTGGGCTGCCAATGCATCTTTCCGTTGTGGGTCCGATCGGCTTCTGTGGGCGGTTCGATCTGTTGCTGCGCACTGCGACCGCGAGTCAACTTCGCTTGCGAACGACTCGAAGCCCGACTCATTGCCTCGTAAAGCGCTTTTTGACCACGGTAGCGGGCCATGTTCCTGCCAATCCGATCATATTAAGGATAAAGGGACTCTTAACAGATCTGTGTCACTCTGAATGATTAGGGTCGACCACAAATAGAAGCTTGTACTAAATCCCCCCTGGGATTGCAACGATAAACCGGTCACGGCAGGCCTGTAAATCCACTGTTTTTTTCGTGTCTTGCTCAGTTCTCGATCAGGTCACCCCAGGCCGGGTGTCGGAAAACTCGATCTGGCTTCGAGAGACCCTTTTTCTTGAATCGTTTTATCTGCTGCTGTCGCAGCAACTGTCGGATCAAGGCAGCCGCTGTTGTCCACCTGGCTGCATCCGGCTGCATCGACGATAGAACAAACATCGCCTGCTTCGCCGGTCTTTGCCAGGCGAAAGAATTGTTCGCTCGGGGGCCGACGACGGAGTTTTCCGACAGAGCCTAGAGTCCTCCGCCTCTACCGCCCACCCCCGCTCTGCCGACGTTGCCGCTGCCAAGGTCTGAGCCGGTCTGAAGGATATACACGCCCGTGAAGGCTCGTGCGATCGGCCTCATCACCTGCTCGATGACGAGTGCAACGGCCGCGAATGGTGTGGGCGGCACATAGACGATGTCGTCCTCCTGGAGCAAGACATTCAAGGTTAAATCACCATGTTTGCGCATGCGGTTATAGTTGACCTGGAAGACTTTCGGCGGCACCTCTGCCACGCCTGAGGGTCGGATCACCTGGATGCGCGCATTCCATGCCATAGGGTTCGGTACGGCAGTGGCGAGGGCCGACAGGACCGACTCTCTACCCGTATAGAGTTTTCGGCCCGGCGCCATGACCTGACCGAGCACATAATAAGTCTTGCTCTGGAAGGCGGAGATTCGCACGTCAATCAGTTCGTCACCGTCCAGCTTATAGAGTCCCACGATTTTCGCCTCCAGATCGTTGGCGACCTGCGCCGGCGTCCTACCTGCTACATAGACCTCCCCCAAGGCCTCGAAGCTGATGTACCCATCGGGTCGAATACGCTGTATTTGACCGTCGATCTCGGGGATCTGAGTGCAGTGAATCTCTACTTCATCGGGTGGTAACATGAGATACTCATTGGAGGTCACCACCACATCCTGGGGTCTATGAAATGCGGCGATGTTCTCGGGATGGGACGAAAAGCAGCCCGGCAGCAGAATCGCCGGTACCATGACCAAGATGGCTCGGATTCGTATGGGTAGGTTGGACATTAGGGACACCTCTTCTAGTCGCCGTAAATTCTCATCCGCAAAAGAACGCTCTGTGCAACCGACGCCAGCCACGAAAGCGGGGCCATTATAAGACGCCGCACAAGCCGAGTGAACAGCCAAACACTTCACCCCTTCGGCTCCTGCTCCGGAGAAAGGGAAGGACCTTGTTGGGTCCGACGAGAGCCCGTACAATGCCTTACAATCCCAAGTTTATCGGCCAGAATTAGAGGAGCCAATACATGGAAATAAACATTCGCTTTCTGGGGGCTGCCCAAAATGTCACGGGTTCGC
>JADFHU010000340.1 GCA_022567055.1 Planctomycetota bacterium | reverse complement strand
AGAACATGCCGGCCGACGAGATACCGTGCGCCACCATCTGGAACATGGCCCCGTTCATGCCCATCAGCCAATATTCCTTGCCGTCAGCCGCACCGTTCGCCTCTCCGATCTTCCAGACGGCGATGCCCACCAGCACGTAACCCATGTGACTCACCGAGCTATAGGCGACGAGCCGTTTGAAGTCGGTCTGCGCCATGGCGGCCAACGCGCCATAGATGATGCTGAACGCCCCAATGACGACCAGCGTCCAGGCGGCATACTGGGCGCCCCAGGGACAGAGCGGAAAGGCGATGCGGATGATGCCGTATCCACCCATCTTCAGCAGCACGCCGGCCAGGATCATGCTGATCGGCGTCGGCGCTTCCACGTGCGCGTCGGGTAGCCAGGTGTGAAACGGAAACGTGGGGATCTTGATCGCGAAACCGATGAACAACAGCACGAACGCCGTCAACTGCACGCCGGGACTGAAATAGGCGGCGCCCGACTGCGCCATCTCCGCCAGCCGCATGATGTCGAACGTCCGCTCGCTGCCGCTGCCGAAATAAAACATCAGAATGGCGATCAGAATCAGCACGCTGCCGACCAGCGTGAACAGAAAGAACTTGATGGCCGCGTATTCCTTGCGCGGCCCGCCCCAGATGCCAATGAGAAAGTACATCGGCACCAGGACCACCTCCCAGAACACGTAGAAGAGGAAAAGGTCCAGCGCAAGGAATGTCCCTAACATGCCGGTTTCGAGCAAGAGGTAGAAGACGAAGTACTCTTTCTGTCTCTCCTTGATGCCGAAGGAAGCGACACAGGCCAGAATCGAGATGAGTGCCGTCAAGAAGACCATGGGAAAACTGATGCCGTCGGTGCCTAGGATGTACTGCACGCCGAACAGGGGAATCCACTGGGCCTGCTCTACCATCTGAAACTCGCCGGTAAGCTGAAACTGTGAGAAGGCCAGCAGGGTGAACCCCCCCACGAAAAGAGTGGTCACGAGACCCACCCACTTAGCCTTATCCGCCTGTCCCTTGGGGAGGAAGGCGATGACGAAGGCCCCAATCAACGGAGTAAAGATGATATAGGAAAGAATGTGGGACGTCATACCTGCTCCTTTACCGGATGCCGAAGTAGAGAATAAACACGACGGCTGCAAAGAGAATCAATAAGTAGTTTTGAATGAACCCAGTCTGAAACAGACGGATTATGTCGCTAAAAAACTGAGTGAACGCGGCGATGAAGTTGACGGTGCCATCGACGATGTACTTGTCAATCCAGTCGCTGACGCGACTGCTTCTGAGAGTCCCGGCGCCCGTGCCATTCACCGTGCCGTCGACGACCTTGGCCTCGAAGCCAATGAGCAACTGTCCCAACGCATGCCAGGGCCGGACCAGACAGGCGTCATAGACCTCATCAATCCAAAACTTGTTCAGGGAGACACGGTGGGGCAAGGCAAAGACCTTGGCCAGTTTCTCACCCAGCCCCAGGCCTCCCCTATAGAGCAAGAAGGCCAAGGCGATGCCCACGAGGCCGAGGGCAATTGAGGTAATCATCACGGTGACATTCACATGATGCTCAACATCTCCGTGGCCGCCGTGTAGGAAATCCTGGAACCAGTTGCGGGCCAGGAAGGAACCGGGAAGGCCGACCAGGATCGAACCGACGGCCAAGACCCAGAGTGGCACGATCATGGACTTGGGCGACTCGTGGGCATGAATGTCTGGATTCCTGGGCTTGCCCAAGAAGGTCAGGACAAACAACCTAAACATGTAAAAGGCGGTCAGAAAGGCCGTCAGTGACAGGGCAACGTAGTAAAGGTTCCCGTGTTGATGGGCGGCGAGCAGGATTTCGTCCTTGCTCCAGAATCCCGCCAGCGGCGGCACGCCGGCGATGGCCAGCGAGGCGATCAGGAAGGTCCAGGCGGTGTGCTTCATCTTGGGAAAGAGGCCACCCATTTCACGCAGGTCCTGCGTCCCGGTGCCGTGAATCACGCTGCCCGCGCCGAGGAAGAGCAAGGCTTTGAAAAAGGCGTGTGTCATCAGATGGAAGATGCCGGCCACCATCGCGCCGCAGCCCATGGCGGCCACCATGTACCCCAGTTGGGAGATGGTCGAGTAGGCCAGGACCTTCTTGATGTCGGTGGCCGTCAGCGCGACACAGGCTGCCATCAGGGCCGTCACGGTGCCAACGATGGCAATCACCCGGAGGGCCAGCTCCGACGCCTCTATCAAGGGATAGGCGCGGGCGACCAGGAACACACCTGCGGCCACCATGGTGGCCGCGTGGATCAGGGCGCTGACCGGCGTGGGGCCTTCCATGGCATCCGGCAGCCAGACGTGCAGCGGCACTTGGGCCGACTTGCCAATGGTGCCGCAGAAGAGCAAGAGGGCGGTCACCGTAATCATAAGCTGGCTGTCGCGGTGCAGTTCGACCGCGTCATGAAGTTCTGCAAAACTGAGCGTCCCCGCCAGCGTAAAGAGCGCCAGGATCCCCAGGAGGAATCCCACGTCACCGACACGGGTGGTCAGGAAGGCCTTCTTGCAGGCATTGGCGGCCGAGTCTTTTTCCGAGTAAAATCCAATTAGCAGGTAGGAACAGAGCCCCATGATTTCCCAACACATGAAGAAGAGCAGGAAGTTGTCGGAAATCACGACGCCCAGCATGCCGAACATGAAGAGTGAGAGATAGGCGAAGAAGCGTGAAAAGCGAGCTTCGCCCTTCATGTAGCCAATGGCGTAGATCTGAATCAAGGTGCCGACCAGCGTGACCACGAAGAGGAGCGTCGCCGCCAGGGGATCGAGCAGATAGCCAAACCTGAGATCGATGCCGCCCAGCGCCAGCCAGGCAAAGTCGTGGTGGTAGGTCGTGCCCCTGATCACCCCGACGATCAACGGCCAGGCGATGATACAGGAGAGGGCACTCGCGCCCACGGAGATCCAGCACGCCTTATCCTTTACGTAGCGCCCAAACAGGATGTTGATGACGAACGCCAACAGGGGAAAGAGGGGAATGAGATAGGCTTGGTTTGCTGTCACCATTTTAGTAGTTGAATCTCATCGGTCTGGATGGTGTTTCGAGTGCGGTAGACCGCGACCACGATGGCCAGGCCCACGGCCGCCGCGGCGGCCGCCAGCGCGATCACGAAAAAGGCAAACATCTGCCCTGCCATCGGGTCTTCAGACACCCGAGAAAAACAGACCAGATTCACATTGACGGCATTGAGCAGCAATTCGATGGAGATCAGGATGCCGATGGCGTTGCGGCGGGTGAGAACGCCCACCATGCCGATCGCAAAGAGAAGAAGAGAAAAGATGAGTACGTGTTGAATAGGGATGATCATGAGGGCCTATCCTGCCTGGCAATGACAATGGCTCCAATCAATACCGCAAACAAGAGAACGCCCAGCACTTCAAAGGGAAACACATACTCCGTCATCAAGCTCACGCCCAAGTCCTCGACGGACAGGAGGGCAGCGGAATCGCCGTCCCGTGATGGCCACGCCGCCTCCAGGATCAGTTTGCCAATCACACACACAAACAAGCCGGCCGCGACCGCCGCAAAGATCCCCTGGCGATTTTGGGCCGAGACATCCTTGGCGCCCAGACGACCCGTCAGCATGATGGTGTAGATGATCAGGGTCATGACACCGCCCACGTAGAGGAGGATCTGTACCATCCCCAGAAACTCGGCCCCGACGCTCATGAAGATCCCGGCGATGGCCACCAGCACCAGGACCAAGGCCAGACCAGCATGAAACAGGTTCCGCAAGAGGACCGCACCCACGGCAGCGATGATGGCGAGGCCCATGAGCCCATACACCCCGCACTTAACTAAGAATACTAGTTCCGGTTCCGGCATCGCGATCGCTCGGTCTTTACTAATCGACTAGAGGGTAAACCCGCTTCTCGGGCATATAGGGTTGATTGAGCTTCATCAGGCCCCAAAAAGAGAACACCAGCAGTGCCAGCGGCACCAAAAAAGCACTCAGGGTCAAGAAGGCCTCATCACTTAGGAAGTGCCAGATGCAGGTGGCCACAATGTTGACGAGGGACAGGGGCAGGAGAAACTTCCAGGCCAGGGCCATCAGTTGGTCGACCCGCAAACGGGGCAAGGTGGCCCGGAACCAGAGCATGATGAAGATCAGTCCGTAGGTCTTCAAGAAGAACCAGAGCCAGGAGGGCAAGAAGAGCGGACCCTGCCAGCCCCCCAAGAACAGGGTCGTCGTCATAGCCGAGATGGTGAAGGCACTCATGAATTCGGCCATATAGAAGAGTGCGAATTTCATGCCGCTGTACTCGGTGTGGAAACCGGCGATGATCTCCGACTCGGCCTCCGCCAAATCGAAGGGCGAGCGATTACACTCGGCCACGCCACAGAGGAAGAAGAGGATGCAACCCAAAAAACCCCAGGGCGTGAACACGAACCAATGCCAGCCCGCCTGTTCCTCCACGATCGCGTTGGTGGACAGACTGCCCACCGCCAAGAGCACGGGCACCACCGACATCACCATGGGAATCTCATAGGAGATCATCTGGGCCACGGAGCGCATCCCGCCCAGCACGGAGAATTTGTTGTTGGAGCCCCAGGCCGCCATGAAGATGCCAATGGTCCCGATCGAGGAAATCGCAGCGAAGAAGAGGATGCCGACATTCAGATCGACCGCCGTCATGTTTCTGCCAAAGGGAATGACCGCGAAGACCAGCAGTGCCGGCGCGACGATCAGGATGGGCGCCAAGAGATGGAGCACCTTATCCGCGTTGCGAGGGACGATGTCCTCCTTGATTAACATCTTGACCCCATCGGCCAGGGGCTGGAGCAGGCCATACTTGCCCACGCGGTTGGGCCCGATCCTGTTTTGCATCCGCCCGACCACTTTCCGCTCGATCAGGGTCAGGTACATCATGATCAAGGGGCCGAGCAGCGCGATCGCCACGATGCTGACGGCGATGGACACCAACACCCCCACCCAATCGGGAAAGACCAGACCGGACAGCTTAACCAGAGCAGCCTTTAGAGTGACGAACATCTGATCCATTTATTGGGAGTCCGTTTCCTTCTTCTTTTCGGGTGGCTCGTCTTCTTTGGCCTCTGTGGCCTTCTCGGCCTCCGCCTTGGCCTTGGCGGCAGCCTTGGCCTCAACCGCCTTCCGCGTGGCCTCGGCCTTCTTCGCTTTGGCCTCCTTGGCCTCGGCTAGCCGGGCATCGACTTCCCTGCCGTCGTTCGGACGGATCTTGTGAAAGTACTCGTTGGTTTTCAACAAGTCGTCACGATGATACAATAGGTTGTCGTGCCGGTCCGAATCGGCGATCTCGAACTCGTGATCCATGAAGATGGCATCGAAGGGGCAGACCTCTTCGCAGATGCCGCAGTTCATACAAACGGTGAAGTCGATGTCGAAGACAGCGGGCTTCTTCATGGGCTTGCCGGCTTCGTCCGTCTCCTTGACGATATAAATACACCTGGGCGGGCAGTCCTGCGCGCAGATGTCACAGGCCACGCAACGCAGGTCCTCCGGCGCGTCATCATAGATGAGAAAGGGGAAGTTTCGAAACTTTTCCTTCTCCGGAAGTCGTTCCTCGGGATACTGTACCGTCGTCAGCGCCCCGATCTCGCCGCTTCCCCGCTTGCGCGTGTAGGACCGGATAAAATTCATGAGCGTAATGTTCATGCCGCGCAGTATGCCCAAACCGAAAAACATCAGCGATCCACCTCTCCGAGCACAATGTCAATACTTCCCAGGATCACGATGGCATCGGCGAGCTTATACCCGATACACATCGCCTCCAGTACGGTCAGGTTGATGAAGGAAGGCGCCCGCACATGATAACGCCAGGGTTCCTTCGTGCCGTCACTGACCACATAGATCCCTAGTTCACCCTTGGGGGCCTCGACGCGGCCGTAGGCCTCCCCGACGGGCGGCTTGAAGTTGCGCGGGTTCTTGAGGCAGGCGGGCACCTTGGGCGCCATGAAGGGGCCCGGCTCGATCTGCTCCAATGCCTGATTCAGAATCTTGAGACTCTCTCGCATCTCGAGCATGCGCACGTAATAGCGATCGTAGACGTCCCCCTTTTCGCCCAGCGGAATCTTAAACTCGAATCGGTCATAGACCGAATACTGGTCCACCTTGCGGATATCATAGTTGACACCCGAGGCCCTCAGCATCGGTCCCGTGATGCTGGCGTTGATCGCCAGCTCCGCCGGCAAGACACCCACGTTTTGACAACGCATGCAGACGATCTCATTCTGGGCCAGGAGCGTCTCGAATTCGTCCAGAAAGGCGGGGAATTCTTGCACGATCTTTTTGATCTGACCCAACTGCTCATCCGTCAGGTCTCTGTTGACCCCTCCGAAGCGAAGATAATTACACATCATGCGGG
>JADFHU010000339.1 GCA_022567055.1 Planctomycetota bacterium | reverse complement strand
AGCAGATACCACTTGCGGAGATAGTTGAGGACGGCCCGGTCTACCGGTTGGCGAATGATGCCATAGCCTCCCACACCCTCGTAGATTTGATCGCCGGAGAAGAACAGCACGTCCGGATTCATCAGTCCCACGTTGCGAACGACCTGACTATTGGGAAAGCCGCTGTCCTGGTTGCCGGTGAATCCGGCGACCACAACCTGAGACTGATCCTGGGGATCTTTGCGCACCCTCCCCTCGTAGGAACTCTCCCCGTAGACCAGGCGATAGGGGACATCGCGATGGGCAGGCCACCGCTCTATCCGGAAGGTAGCGGTACGGGAGAGGGCATCGATTTCGCTCCGACCCCTGGTCAGCCAGCCTCCATCGGCTGGGATCTGCAGCATCACTTCCTGGGGATCCCCGGAGCCCATGGGAGGCATCTGCGCCGTCATCTTCATGACGTGCCCCTGCCCGGTATTGTGGAGCGTGTGCATAGACCAGAGGATCGGGCCCCAGGCACGTTCGTCATCACGCAGGACGCTATCACCGCTGAGCTTCCACTCTTTAAACCAGTAACGGGCCTTGCCCTGCGTGTGGTTGTTGACCAGCGCGATATTGCCCGCCAGCAGACCCACCTGCGTGCCAATGCTCGCGAGGATGTCGCCTGTCTCGGGGTCTCTGGCTTCTAATGTCAGAGTCCCATTGCTTCGCCCTGCTACCCGGAGCACGACATCCTGCAACCGTTGAGCTGCCAGGACCCGCGCCGAGAAAGTGGAGCCAATGAATAGCCTTCCCCGGTGATCCACACCCACGTCCAAACCCTGGCCCCGCAGACAGCGGGCTCGATAGTCATCGATCTCATCCCTGATGCCGATCCGAAATCCCACGGACCCCGCCGTCGATGCCGCATCCAGACGCCCACAGATGACCGACATCGCAAACGGCCCCGCTGTCCCGGCGAGTTCACAGACCAGGAGATGGACGTTGCGATTCGCCCCACCGGTCCTACACTCCAGTCGTCCGTCCTGAATGCGCCAGTCCTCCATGGGATTCGCCCAATACTCGGGACCGAGCCAAATCCGGTCGGTCAACCCGTCCCAGTCGCTCTCAAAGACCGCTCCGCCACTCACATGGCTCGCCAGCCCAACTATTGCCAGCATGGCCGTCATGACCGTCAGGTATCGCTCTACTAGTCGCATTGCCACGTCTCCTTCTCGGCTATCTGCTACACCTAATTTGTCCGCCTGGTTCAAAATCGTTCTCTGATAGGTGACGGTCCGTGGTCTATCCCTCGTAGTCGTTGTCAGCGTAGCGGTTGTCGTTGTCGTAATCGATACGCCTAGTTGCACCAATACCATTGTTTCGATTACGATTACGATCACGACAACGAATGTGACCGAGCCTAAACCAGGCCCGTAGCCGTTCACCGATCATTCCGATCAGAAATGAACCGCAGAACATCGAACAGGAATGTCCATTGGTGAAGTTACTGCTCCTCATAAGCAATTCTATCAAATTCTTGCTTCCGACGCTTTTTTGCTGTCTTAAGGCCACTGAGATTGATATCAACTAGTCGTTCTCCTGAATCAGAGGGTCGAGTTTCGATGGCGAGTCGATGAGCCGTTCCACGGGATCAAACTCACTATCTTTCGACATTCTGCTGTTCGATATTCTGCGGTTCAAAACACCCTTACCATCACCTGGCAATCGCTTACTCCGTGAACGGTTGCCCAGGCCCATTTATCGTCCCAGGGACGCTTCGGGATCCACCCCGGTGCACCCCGGTCGACATCCTAGTCATTGCTTGCGAGTCGCCCCGGGTCGCCAGGCCAGACTACCAAAAAAGAGGCTGGACATCGAGGTAAGATAGCCTATGGTAGCACGTTGGAGCAACCGTTGTTATGCTGACATCCCATTTCGAGGTTGTTTGATGAATGTACTGCCCAAACTGAACTGAGGGCACCCATCCCGTCATTAACACAATTTAGGAGATCTTGACATGTCTAGAACCACGAGACGCAAATTCCTACAGAATTCGCTAGCCGCCGGAACTGCCTTTGTGGTCACCGGCTGCGGTGCGCAGTACCACACCGGGACCCCGGTATCCCGGGCCAACGACCGGCTGCGTATTGCCGTGGCAGGCGTCAATGGCCGAGGCAAGAGTCACATTAATGGCTGGCTGGGACAGGACAATGTGGAGATCGCCTACCTAATCGATCCCGATAGGCAGGTGCTGGCGAAGCGGCTCAAGGACCTCGAAGAAAAAAGTGCCGGCAAGTTCACGTGCCGAGGGGTAACGGATGTTCGCGAGGCGCTGGACGACCCCCATCTGGATGCCATCTCCATCGCCACACCGAATCACTGGCATTCGCTCATGACCATCTGGGCAGCCCAGGCCGGTAAGCACGTCTACGTGGAAAAACCCCTGAGCCATGATGTCCAGGAGGGGCGCGTCGCCGTGGCGGCGCAAGAGAAATACGGCGTGGTCATTCAACATGGCACGCAGAGCCGCAGCAGCGCCAGGAATGCCGGCCTGCACGACCTGATACGGTCCGGCAAATTCGGCAAGATGAAGATCTCCTACGGCTACTGCTGCAAACCGCGGAGGACCATCGGTTTCGAGAGCCCTTCCGCCCCCCCGTCCCATCTGGATTGGAATCTTTGGCGCGGCCCCGCGATCATCGATCAATACCACGCCAATTATGTCCATTACGACTGGCACTGGTTCTGGGAAACGGGCAATGGCGACTTGAACAATCAGGGCACCCACCAGCTCGACATGGCCCACTGGGCATTGGACAAAGAGCTAACCCATCCCATCCGAACCATGGCGATCGGCGGCCGCTTTCAGTGGAACGACCAGGGTGAGACACCCAACACCATGTTCGGTATCGGAGAGTATTCCAACGGACAATACGTCTTCTTCAACGTCCGCAACGTCAACTACGAGGGCTACAAACGCCAGGTGGAAAACGAGTACTACTTTGAGGATGGCGGCAAGATCATCGACAATAAATACTACGCCAAGGGCAGCGAGACCGGGGAAAGAATTGACATTCCAGACGGTCATGTCACGCCGGGTGGCAACTGGGGCAGTTTCATCGCCGCCTGCCGCGCCGGTGATCCGGGCATGGCCAACGGCAATGTCCACGACGCCCACCACGGCTGCGTTCTGGGCCACCTCATGAACAACTCCTATCGGCTGGGTCAAAGCGTGCCCTTCAATGCCAAGGCGGGTCGATTCGGTGACAACCAGGATGCCTACGAGCACTTCATGAAGCTCCACGACATCATGGGCAATGGCGTCGGCTTGCCGAAAGATGGGGCCCATTACACCGTAGGACCCTGGCTGACCTTCGATCCTCAAACCGAGCGCCACACGGGAGAATTTGCCACCGAAGCCAACGAACTGTTGAAGCACGCCAATCGCCCCGGGTTTGAGGTACCCGACGTGAAGAAGGTTTAGGCTATTTGCGGTTTTCGTTGTCGTTGTCAGCGCAGCGGTTGTCGTTGTCGTAATCGATATCCTCCAATTGTGAGGTAGTTCGCTGGTTCGATTACGACAGCGATTACGACAACGAAAACGAGGGTATCAGGACGCGTTTTTTATCCAGAGCGCCAATAAAGTGCGCTCCTGCCCCGTTATACCCATATGAACATTAGGTTCTGTCTGAAAACTCGATCTGGCTTCGAGCGGCTCTTTTTCCGCCTGGCTGCATCCGGCTGCATCGACGATAGAACCAACATCGCCTGCTTCGCCGTCTTTGCCAGGCGAAAAAATTGCTCGCTCTCGGGCCGACGACGGAGTCTTCAGACAGAGCCTAGCAGCCGTGGCAACCGTGACCGATGATGACCTCGTCCGGGCTTACCTCGCCGGCGACCTGAGGGCATTCGAAACGCTCTTTGACCGATACGAGCGACGCATCCTCGGCTTTGTCGCGTCACTGGGTGGCAGGCCCGCACAAGTCGAAGACGCCGCCCAGACCACGTGGCTCAAAGTCGTGCAGGAGCTGCCGCGTTACCGGCCCAGTGGCCGGTTTAAATCATGGCTCTTCCGGATCGCGCAGCGTACCTGGCTCGACTCTGTTCGAAGTGCGTGGGAACGCAAGAGAGTGGCGCTGCCGGAATCGGCCGACGACGACTTTGAGGGCGTGCCCATCGAATGGTGGATAACCGGCCGGGCGTCGCCGCAAGAAAGGGCTGCGACGGTCGAGCATCGAGATGCCCTGTACAACGCCTTGGACGCCTTGCCGGACTTGATGCGACAGACGGTTCTCATGCGGATCGATGCCGAAATGACCTTTCGGGAGATTGCTGAGACGATGGGGTGCCCTCTGGGCACCGCCCTGTGGCGGATGAAAGAGGCCCAAAAGAGGTTGCGGGCGAAACTGGGATTAGACCATGAGCAATGAGAAGACACTCGATGCTTCGCAGGATGAGAACGACCCACGGATCGAGTTGCTGCTTCGAAACCGCGAGCTTCCCACTCCGAGGCCTCAGATCCGCGCTGCGGTCTTAAAGCACGCCCGACGGAACCTCCCCCCTCATTCCGCTCCGCGACCTGCCTTCCTGCTGCGCCACCGTTCAGCCCTCGGCGCGGCAGCGGCGTCTCTGCTCATAGCGACAAGTCTCTATTCCTGGTACCTGATGGCAGGGAATGAGGCATCCGGCCCGACAGCAACACCTCATCGCTTCGGCGTTTCGGTGTCAAGCGACCGCTACTTGGACGAGTTGGACGCGGCGCTGGACGTCCTGAAGCAACGCATCCAAGGCATCCGGCCCACATCGACGCCCGGGCACTCACCGGCCACACGGGCCTCGGGAACACTGTTACAGCACGTTCGCGGCATGCGGCTTCACCTGGAGAACCGCAGCGGCAACGTGACCAACGGCAAGTAAGAGCACCTACGCAAAATGACTCTGCATTCAAACGGCTTATTTTCTTTAATTATTTTAGGCTGCTATCGCAGCCACGGTTGGATAAAGGCAGCCGCAGTTGTGTGTCTGGACGGCGTCAGGCTGCATCGACTATCCTCGGATAGCCTGCTTCGCCTTCCTTGCCAGACGCAAAAACGCTCGTTTTCGGTGCTACGATTCATTTTGATAGGCACTCTAAGAAAGGAACTCGGTGTAATGTCCCCACGCAAACAACAACGAAAGCGCCATGGCCTGACTCTCTTAATCTGCATCGGCAGTCTCGTGGCACTGCCCCCCCACTTACTTGCCCAAGACCTATCCGGTGAGATCGAGGCAGAGTTGGTGCGTATGAGTGCAGAGGCGAAGACGAAGTTTACGGCGGAGCGTAGCGCGTTCCTCGAACGCGAACTTCCCGAAGCGATGGAACGGCTGCGACTCTACCAACAAGCGGCCACCGGCCCGGAGGCCGAGGCCGAGGCGATCCACAGGCATCTCGAATTCCAGGTCGAACTCGGACATCTCGCAAACGAACTAAGCGATGCCAAGCGCTTCAACCGTCGCGTCTACGAGGCCATGAAGGGCTATCACCGCTTGGAGTTCAAGTCCTACACCCTCGCAGAGCGCTACCACAAGACCGAGGATGAAAAAGAACGCGGGCAAATCGAAAAGTCCTTGCGCGAGAATCTCGCAGAGAGTTTTCGGCTCTCTCAGGAGATGCGAGAAATCGAGGCCAGAGAGGTGGAAAAAGAGGTCAAGCGCATATGGGCGCTTCTGAAGAAACGGCAAGAGAACAGAGACGTTATCGTAGAACGCAGATTCAGCGAACTGATCCTGGGCGTCGATCCATTCGCGTGGTAGGCGCTACGGACCGAAGACCGTGATTAAGGAGACTAATCAATGAGCCCCAAAAAGAAAAACACGATCATGCCGCTGGCCACCATCGGACTGTTTTCGCTCGTCATGGCCCTGTCCGGGCAGATCGCCTCGGCACAGGAGGAAGAAGAGGCGGTCATGCGCGAGCTGCGGGAACGCCGACGCGAGTCCAAGGAGGCCTACACCCAGGAGGTCCAGGCCTTCATCCAACGCGAACTGCCGCAGGGCATCGTCCTCTTGAAATCGGCCACCACTTTGGCCGAGCGCCGCGGGGCAACGCTGGAGACACAGTTTAGGCTGTTGGAAATCCGCTTCGAACTGGCCGAGGCAAGGAATGAGTTGAACGAATCTAAACAGCACTACCCGCAAGAGTACGGCCGCATTAAGAAGAACTTCGAGCTGGAGATTCAAACACGACTCTTGGCCAATCGCTTTCGGCTCAGCGAAGACGATAAGGAACGTGACAGGTTAGCGAAAGAACTGGAGAAGGTCCTCGATCAGAGTTTCGACATGATACACACCATGCTCGAAGGTGAGTCGCGTGAGGCCGGTCCCAACTACACCCAGATCAGGCGCCGCGTGCGCGATCGCGAGAGATATCGC
>JADFHU010000338.1 GCA_022567055.1 Planctomycetota bacterium | reverse complement strand
CAAGCTCAGGGGCGGTTGATGCCTGCGGCATAGACATGCCCCGCGCGGCGCTTGATCGCGTCCGCTATTTCCTCAAATACCATTCCACCCCGCGAAACGCCGCACATGATGGTCGCCGTCGCCGAACAGGCGGTCGATCACGGTCAGCCTTTTGAAATAGTGGCCCAGGCGGTAATCGTCCGTCTTGGCGATGGCGCCGTGAAGCTGGACCGCCTCCTGTCCGATCAGCCGGCCGGCCTTGGCGATCTGCACCTTCGCCGCCGACACCGCGCGGGCGCGCGCCGCCCCATCGTCCCGATCGGCCGCACCGTGACGCCGGCCTTGTCGGCCGCATCGATCTTAGCGGCCTTGTCGGCCGCATCGATCTTAGCGGCCTTGTCGGCCGCATCGATCTTAGCGGCCTTGTCGGCCGCCGTGCTCAACCGGCCAAGCCGGCGCGCCGTAGCCCTGTTTATGGAGGATGGCCTGCCAGTCCTGGCTGTCCTGCTTGGTCGCGGTCAGCCCGGCCATGACCTTGGCCTTGATGCGGGGCGGCAGGTTGTCGGCGACGAAGGCGCGGTCTTCGGGGCTCGGGTCGAGGTTCATGGACATAACCTTGGTCGGCGGACAGCCTGGGGATGCTATACAGCGAACAAGGCTTGTTCAATCGGAAGGATGAGGCAGATGTTCGATCTTACGGGCAAAACGGCGGTGATTACCGGGGCGACCAAGGGCATCGGCCGGGCCATCGCCTTCGCCATGGCCGAGGCCGGCGCAAATGTCGTGGTCTCGAGCCGCGACCGGGAGCGCTGCCAGGAGACCGCAAGGGCGATTAGCGATGCCGGCGGCGAGGCTTCGGGCTTCGCCTGCAACATCTCCCATCTCGATGAACTCCAGGGCCTCGTCGATTACGCGAATGACGCCTACGGGCGTATCGATTGCCTGGTGTGCAACGCCGCGGTCAATCCCCATTTCGGGCCCATGGCGACGATCACCGAAGAGGCCTATGGCAACAAGGCTCAGGACAAGACCTGGACGGCTCATTTCCGGGTGGAAGACTGGAATATGTCACGGGACTGGCCCTACCAGGTGAGCGCTCTCGACGGGGCCGCCCACTATGAGGGCCTCATTCGCCGCGATCCCGTTGAGAAGGATGAGATCGTGATCGCCGCGTTTACGGGCAACTCCATCTACGACCAGCATGGCGGCGATATTCCGCGGGCCGACCTCGTCGAAAACATCAAGAAGCTCAAACCCGATCTGCTCTTCTTCTCGGGTGACCAGGTGTACGACCACAGGCATCACCTGGGCTACTGGCTCAGGTTTGGTCGCGATTTCGGGGAGGTGATTCGCAATACCCCCACCATCACGATCCCGGACGACCACGACGTCGGACAGGCGAACCTTTGGGGCGCTGCCGGCAAGAAGTCGAAGATCGGCGCCGGGCACGACGGCGGCTATTTCATGCCGGCCAGCTATGTGAAGGCGGTGGAGCGGGCACAGACCTGGCATCTGCCCGACCCCTTCGATCCCAACCCCATTGAGCAAGGCATCGGTGTGTACTATACCGACCTCACCCTGGGACGTGTCAGCTTCGCCATCATTGAGGACCGCAAGTTCAAGACGGGGCCGGAGGGCCTGGTGCCGAAGCAGGGACCGCGTCCAGACCACATCCGCAATCCGGACTACGACCCGCAGAGCGTGGATGTGCCGGGCGCGGTGCTACTGGGCGAACGGCAGTTAACCTTCCTACGCCACTGGGGCGAAGACTGGCAGGGCGCCGACATGAAGGCCGTGCTGTCTCAGACCATCTTCTGCGGGGGTGCGCATATCCACGGTAAGGTCGGTGGGCGACTTCACGCCGATATGGATTCGAACGGATGGCCCCAGACCGGGCGCAACCGGGCCCTGGCGGAGATCAGACGCTGCTTTGCCGTGCACATCGCCGGCGATCAGCATCTGGCCACCATCTTCCACCATGGCATCGAGGATTGGGAAGATGCCTGCTACTCCTTCTGCGTCCCCTCCATCGCCAACCTCTATCTCCGTTGGTGGGACCCGGAGCAGCCCGGAGACAATCGTCAACCCGGCATGCCGGAGTACACCGGTCGGCATCGCGACGGGTTTGACAACCGCGTGACCTGCTGGGCCGCGGCGAACCCCTCCCCGGAATCGAATGGCGGCGACAAACTTACGACGCGTGCTGCAGGCTTTGGCGTCGTGCGGTTCAACAAGAGGAGGCGGGAGATCACATTTGAGTGTTGGCCGCGTAATGTGGATGTCGAGGATCCCGGTACCCAGCAGTATCCAGGCTGGCCCAAGACCATCCAACAATCCGACAATTACGGACGCAAACCGGTGGCCTATTTGCCGACGTTGAACATCAAGGGTCAGAGCGATCCCGTCGTCCAGATCATCGACGAGTCTACGAGAGAACTCGTGTATACGCTGCGCATCCAGGGAAGGTCATTCCGCCCCAAGGTCTTTCGGGATGGCATCTATACCATCAAGATAGGCGAAGGTGAAAACGTCAAGGTCTTGTCGGGCATCAAGTCGTTGGAACCACATCGGGCGATGACATTGGATGTGGAATAACGAAGATAGCCTAAGGGACAGCCAAGGCGGCTAGTAGGGTGTCTGGAAATGAACCAGGCCGCAAATCGTATGCCTTTCAGAGTCGCCCTAGTTCAAATGCATGTGGTCGGGGGGACCAAGCGCAGGAATCTTGACCATGCACTGGATCTCATTGCCGAGGCCAGCGACCGGGGCGCGGATCTCGTTCTCTTGCCCGAGGCCATGGACTTGGGATGGACGCATCCGAGCAGCCGAAGCGATGCAGAGCCGGTCCCCGAGGGGATGCCGTGCTGCGCGCTCGCAGACGCCGCTGCCAGACACGGCATTTTTCTTTGTGCCGGGCTTACCGAAGCGGCCGGGGAGCAGGTCTTCAATACCGGGATCATCCTGGACAGAAGGGGCAAGCTGCTCTGCAAGCATCGCAAGCTGAATGAGCTGACCATCGGACAGAACTGCTATGATCAAGGAGATCGGCTGGGCGTGGTCCACACCGAGTTGGGTACGCTCGGCCTCATGATCTGCGCGGACGGTTTCGCCAAGGACCAGGTCTTGAGCCGCTCGCTGGGCTATATGGGGGCGGACCTGATCCTCTCTCCCTGTGCATGGGCGGTGGCTGCCGACCATGACAACCACAAGGCGCCCTATGGCGGAATCTGGCGTGACGCCTACACGCCGGTGGCAAAGGCCTTTTCCCTGTGGATCATGGCGGTCAGCAACGTGGGCTTGATCGCCGGGGGGCCTTGGCAGGGGCGAAAGTGTATTGGGTGCTCTTTGGCAGTGGGCCCGGACGGCCAAGAGGTCGTTCAGGGTCCCTATGGGATCGACGCGGAGACCATTCTCCTCGTCGACGTCAAACTGGGGGCGCGGCCGGCACGTGGCTGCGGGTGGAAGGAATTGTGGCGAGAGGGATCTCCCGGGAGCACATAGCGCTCGGCCTGTTAAGGGATCGGGAAGAAATAAATTGGACATTTTGGGATTCAAGTGTGCCGTAGATTTGGTCGCGCCGATTGAGCCAAACCGGAGGTGTAGTGGGCTACAGTGAGGATTTGGCGATTGAGAAGCGGCCAAAGATGCGGTGCAATTGGGCATCCAAAAGTCCAAGTTATTTCTTGCCGGTTCCTAAGCTCATGCCAGTCAGGGTTGATCGGCATGATACTGCTCAGGCAAGTTTTGCGCGGCCGCGGCATCGACTACCTACACGTTTATCCATCCAGTCCTCAACGTAGTACCCCACTCCCCTTAGACCATCCAAGCCTCCACCCCTTACGACCCACTGCTACAAGCCTCCAAGGCGACGAAGTGCGCGTGTTTTTCACGCGCTCAGGCTGCAACACCCGAAAATCATGCCGCCGATCAGCCCACCGTCCTTGGGAAGCTAAGGGATCGGCAAGAAATAAATTGGACCTTTTGGGGTTCAAGTGTGCCGTAGATTTGGTCGCGCCGATTGAGCCAAACCGGAGGTGTAGTGGGCTACAGTGAGGATTTGGCGAGTGAGAAGCGGCCAAAGATGCGGTGCAATTGGGCATCCAAAAGTCCAAGTTATTTCTTGCCGGTTCCTAAGAGCACCTACGCAAAATGACTCTGCATTCAAACGGCTTATTTTGATAGGCACTCTAAAGGAATGCTGCGGGATATGTCGATTGGAAGAATATCAGGGACCGTCTAATCATCAATCTGAGATAGTCCCACTTGGGGAAGGTTGTTGGCCCAGCAAGGATCAAAGGAAGACAGATGGCAATAGAGACGGACCCATCCCAGTCCACATCATATACCCTGCGGGAAAAGCTCGATGCAACCCGTTGGACCATGGTCGAGAGAATTCGCAAGGTCTTCCAAGAGGATGTCGAGCGGGTCCTGCTGATCCAACCGCCCCAGTTTCCTGAGGAGTTGCTCGATTTAAAAATAGCGAAGAACAAGCGATACTACAACTATCCGCCCTACGGCCTGGGATTACTGTGCACCAACCTGAAGGCCCGTGGTTACGCCGCTCAGATTCTTGATCTGAACTTCGACCTCTTGGATTTTATCAGTTCGCAGGCAGGAGAGGTCTCACATGAACAGGTCACCGTATTGTGGCAAGAAAAGATCCGGCAGAGTATTGCTGAGTTTCGGCCGGATGTCGTGGGCATTTCCTGCATGTTCACGATGTCACACGAAATCACCAAGAAAGTGGTGCGGCTCATCAAGGGCCTGGCCCCCGCGCTGCCGGTGGTTGCGGGGGGCGTCCATATCACAAACGCCCCGGACATCATACTGGCGGAGTGTCCGGAGATCGATTTTGTGTCCCTCTTTGAGGGCGACCACAGCTTCTGTGACCTGCTGGATTTCGTGAATGATGAGATCCAGGCGGAAGATCTCAGCCAAATTGGTACTTTGGTGGCCAATCGCTACGAAGCGCTTGCCGAACGCCGTAGTCCGGCTCCCGCGGAATTGGATGTGATTCCAGATTATCTGGATCTGGAGGTCAGTCGATATAGTGCGTTGGGAGAGATAGGGTCCTATCGCTACTGGCTCCCCGAGGACTCCCGCAACAGTTCTGTCCTGACCAATCGGGGCTGTCGCGCCCATTGTTCATTCTGCAGCGTGCGAAATTTCAACGGCGACGGCGTGCGGTCCCGCAGTATCGCCTCTGTTCTGGAGGAGATTGAGCATCTCGTGACCCGACACCGGATCACCCACATCAGTTGGCTGGATGATGACATCTTCTTCGATCCCGACCGCACGCTACGACTCTTCGACGCCATCATTGAACGGGATCTGGGGATCACCTGGGACGCGATGAATGGCATCATCGCCTCGGCCGCCGTGGTGCGGCCCCAAATCCTCGAGAAGGCGGTGGCCTCGGGCATGATCGGGGCCAACTTCGGTATTGAATCGGGGAGCCCTGAGATTCTGCGCAAGGTTCACAAGCCTTCCGGGATCTCACACTATAGAAAACTCGGCCCCTTGCTGAGACAGTATCCCCAGGTCTTCGCCCGGGCCTTTGTGATCATAGGGTTTCCCAATGAGACCTTTGGGCAGATCCTGCAGACAGTCAACATCTGCCAGGAAATGGGCCTGGACTGGAACACCATTCAGAAACTGACACCACTGCCCTCTACGGAGATCTACGAGCAGATGGTCGACGAAGGACTGATCGAGGACAAGTCCTTGAACATGAGCAGTGGATTTACCCTGTTCTCGGTCCGGGAATCGGAAAAGCAGCGTTTGAAGGAAAAGACCACGCAAGAGGACGCCAAAGAATTCATCGATTACTTCCAACGGGATTTGGATGCCGTGCCCACTAAAGAGGAACTCGATGACCTCTGGCTGTTGGTGGACTACAAAGTCAACTACGAGAAGATCCTGACCGAGCAAGAGCCGCTCCGACTGGAGAAAATGCAGCGTTTCTTAAGAGACGTCTCTAATCGCATGTCGATCGACAACCCCCTTTCAACGCTCTTCGTGGCCATCGTCGAGAACAAGCTCGGCAACCGGAAAGAGGCGCAGCGCTACCTGACCCTATCCAGACGGTTTCTTGAAGAGTCCAGGTACTGGCAGAAGCGATTCGACGTTCTAGAGTTAAATCACCTGTACCATCTCACCTGATCTGACCCGTCCGACAGCCGGCGACACAGCGCTTGCGCAGCACTTGCATTTAGGAACCACGATCCTATACTGGACGCGTCAACGAGACAGTCCGTTGTTACCGTCGCGCTGCTCCCGGCACCGTGTATTTAGAGTGCCTATCAAAATGAATCGTAGCACCGAAAACGAGCGTTTCTGCGACTGGCAAGGAAGGCGAAGCAGGCCGTCCGAGGACGGTCGATGGAGCCTGACGCCGTCCAGACGCAGAATAAGC
>JADFHU010000337.1 GCA_022567055.1 Planctomycetota bacterium | reverse complement strand
TATCGCCATGATTTGTTCGGCAAGGAGGTGAAACCGATTACGGTGAAGTGGTTGGCCGAACTGAACGAGCTTGGGCGAGAGGTCAAAGGCCCAACCTTGACGCAGGTCGATTGGCAGAAAAAGGTCGAAGAGCTCTTCTCGAAGGTGGAGCTTCCCGATTTGTTGCGTTTTCTGGATTTCGACCGACTGAGCAAGAATGTCGATTTCGTCAATAACGGGGCTCGAAGCATCCGCTTCGAATTCCCCGAGGTCGAGGGCGTTCCGAAGAAACTGGTATTCGGCAAGCAGATCTTCGCTCTGAAGAAAGGACGCTCGGTTGTGCCACATGGCCACAACAACATGGCCACGGCGTTTTTGGCCATCGGAGGGGAACTCCACGGCCGCCATTACGATCGAGTCGAGGATGCGGAGGACCATTTCATTATTCGACCCACCATTGACCGCACCTTCAGCCCCGGCGAGTTCTCGTCGGTGTCGGACTACAAAGACAATGTGCACTGGTTTAAGGCGAACACCGAACCAGCCTATATCTTCAACATTCACATTCTAAACACGCGGCCCGACAGCAAATTGAAGACTGGCCGGGTTTATGTCAACCCGGACGGTGAGAAACTGAAGGGTGGGCTCATCCGGGCGCCACGAATCAGCTACTCGGAGGCGCACAAGCTATTCGGATAAGGGAACATCGCTACCCAAGCGTCTTAGATTTATCCCCTGCAAGCCGTGCTTCTTCGCCTTCTACGATACTCACTCAAAGACATGACGCCGGTCAGGGTGATTGCACCGGCGTCAGGGGCATGCGTAAAAAGGCTCAGGCCGAACACTCCGCCGAATCCTCCCACCAAAGCGACGCTTCCAGTCCGTCTCCCACCCGATGCAGCCGTACCTGGGCCATGCTGATCAAGCGGGTCTATGAGATTGAACCGCTAACCTGTCCTCATTGTGGCAGCGAAATGAAGGTTGTGGCCTTTTTAGAACCGCCCCAGGCCCAGGGCATCGAGAAGATCCTACGCCCTTGCGGGATTGTGGCAGGAACCGGACTCCAGGGCCCCGCCTGATATCGATGGTCTTGTTGAGGCTCTGGAATCCCGCCTTGTCGGCAGGCAGGTTGGATCCCTAGAACCAGACCAGGCCCAAGAACTCACCTGCGTGGATATCGACACCTCCTTAGCCACCTTCTGACAAACAACACTTGATGATGTCACAGAACCGCTCTAGCGTCAGGCAGCGAAGGGAAGCTTAAAATGGCTATTTCAGGTCCGAGTAAGGACATACCAGGTCAAAGCGCAACAGTCCTGTGGCCTCCATTGCGGCCTCCAGGCTGTTTTCTCACTGGATCTATGCTACCCTCGGAGGCTATGATTAGCTCTACAAATGAAGATCAAATCTCCTATCACTATGAGAAGGAGGGACCAACAATGTTAAACAAGCTCGCTGTTTCTAGCTCTATCTTTATCACCTTTGTCTTTTTTGGCGTCGTGGGAACTTGGGAACCTCGAGACGCGGCCGCTCAGACCACTGTCCAATATAGGAACGCCACGGACTTGTTCCCCAATCCAGAACGAGGCTTTTACCGCCACAAAGAAACCCACTCCGACAGTTATGTATTCTTGAACGAGGAGACTCTTCGAAGCTATCGCGAAAACGACGCTATCTCGCTCATCCTGCGCCTCTTTTACTTAGACGATTTTGTCACCAGTGATATCGAACCATGGTATCTCGATAATATTCAAACCGACTTTAATACGCTGCGGTCGGCGGGGTTAAAGGCCATCGTCCGGTTTGCTTATAACAAAATAAAGAATGCCGATGCCGAGAGGGATCAAGTGGTGGCCCATATTCACCAGTTGCAGAATGTCTTGCGAGATAACGGGGATGTGATTGCCACTGTTCAAGCGGGCTTCATTGGGCCCTATGGCGAATGGCACTCTTCAACTAATTTCCCGACCAACAACATCCTCTATCGCCAGGAAGTTCTCGGTGAATTGCTCGATGCGGTGCCTGGTAATCTCATGGTGGCGGTCAGGACACCAGCCATAAAGCAAGCCATGTATAACAACACAACGTTTTCGTCACCCAATGTCTACGCCTACAACGGCACCCGGATTGCCCGCACCGGCCACCATAACGACTGCTTTCTGGCGAACGAAACAGATACAGGCACCTATAGAGACTTTGACCCTCGCGCTATGTTCATCGATCTTGAGCCAGATAAAGAGTATCTCGAAGCAGAAACGGTATATCTGGCCATGGGCGGTGAGACGTGTCTGGATAAGGATCAGCAGGGGAACCCCATTTTAACGGGCCGGTCACTATGCGACACAGCGATTCTGGAGCTAGAGAGGTTCCACTGGTCATATCTCAACCAGGGCTTCCACCCAGACGTTATAGCAGCTTGGATGATGCAGACCCAAGGCCAGGGTCCGTGTTTCGAGGAGATCAACCGAAAGCTTGGTTACCGTTTTGTGCTAGATCATGGGATGTATACAGACCAAGTAGTAGCTCCGGGGAATACGTTCACGATCGACATCGTGCTACACAACGACGGCTGGGCAGCTCCGTATAATCCCCGCCCTGTTGAACTGGTGTTGCGCCGCTCGGACACCGCGATGGTTTACGACGTCGCGCTGCCCGAAGATCCTCGATTGTGGCTGGCGGGCGGCAATGAAACCTTGAACTATACTATATGCACACCGGCCAGTATGCCCGCCGGGAACTATGACTTGCTGCTAAACCTCCCGGATCCGAATCCGTCGCTGAATGGGAATCCGGCGTACTCCATGCGTTTTGCCAACACCAACGTTTGGGAAGGAGCCACGGGCTACAACAGCCTTTGGGCCACCATAGAAGTAAGCAGCTCACCCGCTCCCAACCCGTGTAGCGGTGGGCTGATGTTAACGCCCCGCCTCTGCGCCCCCTTCTCAAGGCCTGAACCGGTCAGTTGGTGGCCTGCAGATGGGCATGCCCATGATATCGTCAACGGAAACAATGGCACGTTAAATGGCGGCGCTTCATTTACTTCTCTTGCTGGGAACCGGATAGGTGAGGCGTTTGACCTTAATGGAACCAATGCCTATGTGGAAGTTGGCGGAGAAACAGCGCTCTCATTCGGTGGGACCAGCCCGTTTACCATTGACGCCTGGGTCAATCCAACCGCCGCCGGGGGCGTCATTATCAGCAAGTATAATCTTCGGTCGAGAGGAGAGTACATCCTCAAAGTCGATGCTAACCGGCAGATTTTTTTCTACCGTGAGGTGCCCCCGTCTTATGGTGCGCTATTGTCTAACAAGAAAATCCCGTTAGGCACGTTCAGCCACATCGCTGTAACCTATGACGGCACAACGAGGAGAATCTTCATCGACGGCGAACTGGATGCCTCCGACTCGACCTCTAATGGTGCGCTCAACACGGACCGAATCACCCCCGTCCTTATCGGGGCCCGGTTTAACCAGGGCGCCCGGGATCAATTCTTCAACGGACTCATAAACGACGTAAGGATCTTCAGCCGCGCATTGGAATTCACAGAGGTCCGAGCTCTCTACAACGGAACCTTTAAACCGAGTGCCACTAGCGACAGGTGCACACCACCCCGGGCGCACTGGAGATTCGAAGAAGGAGCGGGAACCCTGGCAATTGACGCCAGTGATAACGGCAATACCGGGACCATCAGTGGAGCCAAGCACGTCGACGACACCCCAGTTATCCCCGGCTTCACTAACGATTACGCCCTGGAATTTAATCAAGAGGGAGACTACGTCGAAATCGACGCTGGCCCAAGCACCAACCTAAACCTCTTTGACACGGGCATAACGCTTGAGGCATTCATCAAACCTTACTATCTTCCTATTCGTATGGACGACGCAGGGCAGCGTATTAAATACATGATTTGGGCTGATGATGACATTTATTCGCTCCTCTTGCGCAGCGACCTCACAAACCCTGGAGTAGAGACCTACCTGGTGGGGGCAATCAATTGCGGAACAAACGTCTCTGGAACAGCGGCTGTCTCCCTACAAGCGCTCTTCAGCATAGACATGACGACCGACAGCGAGTTGACCAGGGCCTTCACCCACGTGGCTATGACCTTTGGATCGGGCGTTATGACGCTATTTATCAATGGGGAGCAGGTATCTCAATCCAGCACCGGCCCTTGCGGTAACAACTTGGGGCCGGTGAGTGCTTTCCGCAGCATCGCCAGAATTGGAAGCGACGAGACCGCAACTTGCTGTGGATCCGACTTCGACAGGGATTTCCGCGGGGTTATAGCTGTACTGTCCCACATCACGCTCTCTGCTTAAGTCTCCTTGGAGGCAATAGGTTATGCTTTTTGTAGTGATAGAATCGTGCCATTTCTTTTCGAATACTTTTGCGTTGTGCCGAGCGGATTTCCCAACCCGGATGGTAACGATCGCAGGCCTGGCGAAGACGGATATCCAATAACGTGCGAATCAACGGAACCGTGATCGCAGGCGTGTATTTTTTTTCCCCGCCGCGCCTCGCGGATTAAGAACCAGGTGGCTATCAGCGATAAGATTTGGTGATGGTACCAACCAGACCATGTTCGAGTCTCATAGTCTGAAAGGCCCGCTTCGCTTTTCGCACGCTTGAGACCATTCTCGACCAAATGCTCGGCCTTACTCACGCGAGCCAGTTCCTCCAACGGTGTATCTGAGGCGGCATTGGAAAGATGATAATCATATTTCGTTTGACGGTTTTCATCCAGATAACGTGTCACGACCAAGAGTTCCTCGGTGCTTTTCTCACGACTATGTTCAGTTTTTGCAACCACACGACATTTGACGATCTCTAAAACTAAGGGGCCTTTTTCACCATCACGAACGTCGATGCGTGTCCAATCCTCATCAGATAATGTGGTAACCCATTTATCAGCTCGTTGAAAGGGAACCTTAGCAGGGGCACCATGGCCCTGATAGGGAGGCAACGGTGCTTCCAAGTCACGAATGTTGGTATTTGACGGAACCGCTAATAGATACTGCTCTGACAAAACACGTAATTGCTGTCGAAAAGCCGTAGAACGGCCCATCTCGTCGTCGCCGGTGATCCAACAATGAGGCAGAAGAGGTCCATGTTCTTGCAGCATCTCCAAAGCCAATTCATGACGCGTTTGAAAGCGAACCTCTCTGGGGATGCCGCATTTCTTACGACGCTTTCGATCCTTGGCCCACTCCTTCGGCAGATAAAGCCGGGTTGCTACCACTACATGGTCGCAACGCGTCACATACCCCATGTAGATCCCCACTTGACAGTTTTCGACCTTACCCAAACGCCCGATCCACTGACGCTGAACGCCTACGGATTCATGACCACACTTCTTATGCCCAGACGGATCAAACACAATGACACCATCGTCCTGACCCAAGTCTTGGCCTACCTGTCGAACCAATTCCTTTTCCAAGGGTCTGAAATCCCAGGGAGAAATCCCTATGAATCGCTGAAAAGCGCGACGATCTCGATCATTACGATAGGCAATCGATTCCACATTTTTGCGCTCCAAATCAGACAAAAGACCGCTGACATACTGCTGGGCATTCTCCTTCATCTCACGCCTTCCGAGTGTAGCTGCAAAAGGTTCAACAAAGGTTTCCAACCGATCCAACATCCCTTTGGACAGTTCCGATTTCAATTCGGCATCCTCTATAAGTTGCTGCTGACGTAATTCAAATCGTCGATCCATGACTAATCCTTTCCATGGGGACAATTCCCCTGGAAAGCTCTTCGTCATAATGACTTACATTCCTTTACAATATTGGCCAGTACAGATAGACGAGGTGCGCATTACGGCCTTTGCCCTGGATCCGTCGGAGTTCTTCAAAGGGGAGTGAGAGGTCACGGCGTAACGGCGCCAGCCAAGCTGGGCGTGTGGGAGATCGCTGTGTCTGCAGCGCAAAACCATCGCTTGAAATCTAGTGGGTGTGAATACCTCCTCGCAATGGTTTGGCACCAGAATGAAGTGGGTCTAGCATCGTGCTAACGGCGGCATGAAGCATAGACAGCGACACCTGAGGCCTTGCTGTATGTCACTCGTTACACAACCCGAGGATTCTCAATATTATCCGGGGAATTCATGTCACCATTTTGACACTACATTTCCTTATCATTACCAGATCAACCACGAACAAACACCCGTACGCGGATTTACGCTGATTGAGTTGCTGGTAGTGATCGCGGTTATTGCGCTGCTGATGGCCGTATTGCTGCCCCTCGGTACGGAAGGTAGGCCTAGGCCTCAAAGAGTTGTGGACATTGAAATGACACCGCGGCTTTGACACGGCCAACAAATGGACGAAGGCAGGAGGGGTCCAGCCGGAGGACTGGCCCCAGTGGATGAGAGGGTTTAAGGATTACTGAGGGAGCTTCTCTCATGCCAGGGGCCG
>JADFHU010000336.1 GCA_022567055.1 Planctomycetota bacterium | reverse complement strand
GCGACCGGCGCAGAGCTCCTTCGCAGAAGCCTGCGCAGCAGGGCAGGACAGCGTCCTGAGCACAAGCCAGACGAAATGACGACGCGTTAGCCTTCATGTCTCTTCATGGTAAAACCATACGCCTGTAAGCCTAGACCATACAGTTCTCTTCCTCTGCTCTCACTGCAATTCTTCGGCGTCGGCTAAATCTTGGTGCCTTCCAGCCGCCTTCTTATTAGCGGTGAGCGGTGGGTGGCGTTTTCAGCGACTGCCGAGCGTCCAAACGACTGAACGCTTTCTGCGGTGGCAATGGCATCACTTGTGGAGTATCATGGCGGGCTGATAGGAAGTCTTAGAGCCCCTACGCAAAATGATCGTCGCACCGAGAGCGAGCGTTTCGTGCCTCTGGCAAGGAAGGCGAAGCAGGCCATCCGAGGATGGTCGATGGAGCCTGACGCCGTCCAGAGGGGAAATAAGCCGCTCGAATGCAGATTCATTTTGCGTAGGTGCTCTTAGAGCCCCTGCCAGGGGCTTTTCTCCCTAAACGACTATTCGTTGAACGCCTATGAAAAGCTCATCACTGCACGAGTGTCGGGAGCGAACACCATGAAGGTAAAACTAGGCTCTGTCGGAAAACTCCATCGTCGGCCCGAGAGCGAGCCATTTTTTCGCCTGGCAAAGACGGCGAAGCAGGCGATGTTGGTTTTATCGTCGATGCAGCCGGATGCAGACAGGCGGAGAAAGAGCCGCTCGAAGCCGGATCGAGTATTCCGACAGAGCCTGGAGTCCAAGATCTCTCATTCGATTGCCATTGCACGACTCTTCACGATGCTCTTGCCCGTTGTGACTTGCGGCCTGCAGGTTGGGTCCGTCTCGGCACATGTGAACACGCGGGCTGCCTATGTGCATTCGTTAGGGTCGGCAACGGCGGCCCTGCCGGAGGCACCCCTGGAGGGGCTTTCCTGTTCCCTTACGCTGAACCTGGTCGACGCGACGACACTGGAGCCCATGCCTGGCTTGGTGCGCATCACGGCCGCCGACGGCAGCGTGCAGACGCCGGCTGGATTACTCAGCCGCGGCACAGGCCTGCCTCCATCCCATGCGAGCAGAGACTGGTCGGTGGTGCTCGGATCAGCCACCCTTTCCCTACCACGAGCGCGTTTGACAATCGAGGCCTTGTCGGGGCTGGAAACAGAGATGACGCGAAGAACAGTCGATGTCAGAGAGAAATCCTCAATGAATATAACCCTGCCTCTGGTTCGATTCCACCGGGCAGCCAAAAACGGCTGGCGGTGTGGCAACACCCACCTACACCTGAGGTCGCTCACTCGGGAGCAGGCCGATCAATACCTCAGTTCGGTTTCACGTGCCGATGGATTGGAGCTGGTATTTGTATCCTATTTAAGCCGCGCCGACGACGACCGGACTTACATTTCCAACACCTACACTGCGCATCAGTTGCAGCGGCTCTCCGGTGACGGCGTCCTATTTGACTTCGGCGAGGAACATCGTCACAACTTCGGCTCCTATGGGGAAGGATACGGCCACGTCATGTTTTTGAACATCAAAGAGCTGATCCGACCGGTGAGTATTGGGCCCGGGATCACGGGGACCGGCCGGGACTGGCCGCCGATGCGCCGGGGCATTGACCAGGCGCGTCACGCCGGCGCCACTGTCATTTGGTGCCACAACACCTTCGGTCTCGAAGAAGTCCCCAATTGGATCGGTGGGGTACTCCATGCCCACAACATCTTCGACGGCGGGAATCACGGCAGCTACGAAGACACGTTCTACCGATTCATGGACATTGGCCTGCGGGTGCCCTTTTCCACTGGTACCGACTGGTTCATCTATGATTTTTCACGCGTCTACGTTAAGGTTGAGGAGCCCCTTGGAGTCTCACCCTGGCTGGATGGGCTTGAGAAGGGCCGAACCTTCATCACGAATGGTCCACTGCTGGAATTCTCGCTCGGCGAGCATCATCCAGGAGATGTCGTTCAACTGGCTGCGCCCGGGCAACTCGACATCTCTGCCCAAGGGGTGGGCCGTTGTGATTTTCAAGCGCTGGAAGTCGTCTACAACGGTCGCGTGGTGCAATCGGCCCCGAGTCGACCGGTGGGCGGCCACTTTGAGGCCGAGATCAATACGCCGCTGAGGATCAGCGCGCCCGGCTGGGTCGCGCTGCGGGTCAAGTCGAAAGGGACCAATGAATTGGGCGCCCCCCTTTTTGGGCACACCAGCGCTATTTACGTGGAAATAGCGGGAAAAAGCAGCTTCAAACCCGCAGTGGCCCGGGAGCTGATTGCCGATATGAACGAGGCCATGCACACCATCCGAGAAAAGGCGACCTTTGCCAACGACAAGCAGGCCGAAGAGATACTAAACCTGTATCGGGAAGGCATCGCGAGTCTGGGCAAGCGGCTTAAGAAGCAATGATGCAGTCTTCTGTGGCGACCCCATCAGGCGTTGATGCGCAAGCCGCCCATCAAAGATGCGCTTGGCAAGGGTTTTCAAGTTGTTTCCATCCGACTATTTCCGTAAAACCAATCCATAATCGATATTCAGAGAGCTTCCAGAAGCCGTTGGAGTCAAACTAGTTCGACTTTTTGACTCGGCCGAGGGTTCATGCTGCCAAATTACGTCATGGCTGTCCCTGGACACGTTGCCTGGCCAACGTGGAGAGTCGATTGAACCGCATGAGTGACAACATGACATGACCTGATGTTCCAGTGTGACGCCGCTGCGGGTCGCGACTGACCACGGGCGTAATGCCAAAGATACCAATCCAGAGAGAGATGGTGCAATGTCCAATTCCAGCGTATTTTCGCAGTTGATGGCCGTGATCGTAGACCGCAAGGCGAATCCGCCCGCGCGCTCATACACGACGAGCCTGTTTCGAGGCGGGGTTGCCAAGATCGGCGACAAGATCATCGAGGAAGCCCACGAAGTCGTCGAAGCCAGTGCCGAGCCAGCCGATACGCGGCAACAGCATGTGGTGCATGAGGCGGCCGATCTGATCTATCACCTGTTCGTCCTGCTGGGATACTGTCACATTCCCCTGGAGCGGCTCGAAGGGGAGCTACAGCAGCGCTTCGGGGTCTCGGGCCTGGACGAGAAAGCGGCGCGCGGCCGCGGAAGGGCATCGGATGAGTAACCTGCGGATGGGATTGCCGACTAAGGGGCGCCTGGCCGAAGATGCCGCCGCGCTGTTGGCGCAGGCAGGCCTGAGCTTTCGTCGTCAAAACCGAAGTCTGTTTGCCCGTGTCAGCGAATTGCCGGTAGACATCACCTTCCTTCGCACCGAGGACATCCCGGTGCTGTGTGCCGAAGGGGCGATCGACATGGGTGTCACCGGCGGTGACTTGGTTGAAGAGGCCGGAGTCGATCTGACCACGCGGCTGGCGTTAGGCTTCGGCAAGTGTAGACTGTCCGTGTGCGTGCGGGAGGACTCGTCGTTTCAAACGCCCGCCGAGTTGGCCGGTTGCCGCGTGGCGACCAGTTTTACGCAGGTGACCGAACGTTTTTTTCAACAGTTCGGGGCGACCGTCCATTTGGTCCCTTTGTCCGGCTCCGTCGAGATCATGATTTCGCTGGGCGTGGCGGAAGGGATAGTCGATCTGGTGCAAACGGGCAGCACGCTGGCGGCGAACCGATTGCGCATTCTCACCGACATAGGCCAATACGAGACGGTGCTGGTGCAGAACCGCGTGGCGCGCCACGCCGAGGTTGCCGATCGCGTCGTGCGCCGACTGGAAGGCGTCGTCATCGCCCGCGGCTGGTCATTGCTGGAATACAACGTGCCCCGAGCCAAGTTGGCCGACGCCGAGAAGATCACGCCGGGCTTCAACTCGCCGACCATCAATACGCTGGAAGACCCAGACTGGTGCGCGGTCGAGGTGATGGTCAAACGTAAGGAACTATTTGACGTGATGGATCGACTGGAAGCGATCGGTGCGACCGCGATTCTGGAAACCCGGATCCACAACTGCCGGCTATAAATGCGCAGGCCGGAATTTGGAGGGACGCGAGTGCCTGCGTCTTCATCTGGCCCCCAACTATACAGCTCAGTAGTGTCAATGGACCAGACATGATTAGGATACCAGGCGGGAATCGATTTGGATTCACCATTCTCTTCGTTCTCTTTCTGAGTGGTTGCTGCAGCAGGCGATTTGTCTGGTGCTGGCCTTTGAAGGACGTTGCGAACCGTAGAGGCTGAGATGAAGACATTCAGAAGGGCCAGTTGGTTGACAATTCTAACTCGTCCCCAACTGATATTGGATTTGGTGATCTCCCATATCAGAGCGGCAATCTCCTTTGGTGTTTTGTTGACTGGAACTCGTGACTCGTCATCATCTTGGATTGTGTGGAGCCACCGATTAAACGTTGATCTGGAAACCCCTAGCTGTTCGGCAACCTTTCGTCTTGGTATCTGAAAGGTTTCCATATGCCAGGCTATGAACAACCGTTCTCTGATGGTGTAACGAGGCTTTTTCTGCTGCTTTCTGATTCGTTTCTGGAGAATCGAAACCTGCATCTGTAGCTGGTAGACCTTGTCTCTTAGAAATAGGAGCTCTTTCTCTTTGGTATCGGCGTTCATGCCTGCAAGTCGTTTGAGGCTTCGCTTTCGCGTCCTGCCAGAGAATTGCGCGGCCATGATGACAGACTTGACGATTAACGAGACTGCATAGCTGGTGATGCCGAGGTTCTTATCCATCACGCTCGTCCAAACCTCCTCGGAAGTGAAAGAATACCATCTGTGAGGGTGACATTGTAGCAGGAGGGCGGTAAAAATGCCAATGGGAGCCTTGGATGCCTAAACGGCTGCAAAAATGGTGTTACGGCAGGCATCACGGTGGTCCCATTGTCGCTTGACAAGCGCACCCTCTCCGAATTTAATAAAAAGAAAATACCAATAAGAAAAGGAACCTATGTTAAAACGACGTCAATTTCTTCACAGCCTAATTGCGGCTCCCTGGCTTCTTCGAGCCTCTAATCTTTACGCCCAAGCCACCAACGGCCTGCCTGGTTTGAAAATCAAAGATATCAAAGTGATTGCGACCAGCCCGCGTCGCGGGCATTCCTGGGTGTTCATCAAAGTGTACACCAACGAACCCGGTCTCTATGGAGTCGGCTCGGCCAATTACCGTTATCTTTGTTGGGCCGTCAAAGCGGCATTGGAGAAACATATGATTCCCTTTTGGATCGGCAAGGATGCCGACCGGATTGAAGACATGTGGCAATCCACCCATGTGCGCTCCTATTGGCGTAACGGCCCCATCACCAATGTCGTCCAAGCCGCGATTGATTCCGCATTATGGGACATCAAGGGGAAACGCGCGGGACTGCCGGTCTACGAATTATTGGGAGGCAAAGTGCGTGATGCCGTTCCACTCTATGCGCATGGAGGAGGATCAGATTTCGAGGCCTGTGCGACTAGTGTCCAAAAATGGTTCGACAACGGATTTAGGCATGTGAGGGTTCAAATGGGGGGATACGGAGGCGGAGGCTTTATTGCTCCCGGCATGGGAAGCAGACCCGAAACCGGCTTCAATGGCAAGGCGTTTGATGAAGAGCTTTACGTCAAAACCATCCCTGAATTGTTTCAGCATATCCGCGACCAAGTTGGCTGGGAAGTCAAACTCCTCCATGATGTCCATGAACACCTGACTCCCTCAGGCGCCCTCGAATTGGCCAAGCGTCTGGAGCAGGTCAAAATGTTTTTTGTCGAAGACATTCTCCCTCCGGAGCAAATTGATTACTTTAAACAAATCCGCGCCTTGACCTCGACACCGATGGCCATGGGCGAACTTTTCACCCATCCCCACGAATGGCGTCCGTTGATCGCAAACCGCTTGATTGATTTTATCCGATGTCGCGTGGGGATGATCGGGGGAATCACTCAGGCCAAAAAAATTGCCGCATTGTGCGAACAATTCGGAGTGCGGACCGCCTGGCAGGAAGGAGGCGAAAACGATCCTATCAACCAGTTGATCGCCTACCATGTGGATATGACCATTCCCAGTTTCGGCATTCAGGAAGAAAACGACTTTCCCGAACATGTTTACGAAATGATGCCCGGCGCCGCGCGCATTCGAAAAGGGTATCTCTACGGATCCGACAAGCCTGGCTTGGGAATCGATATCGACGAGAAAATTGCCGCGCGTTTCCCTCTCCATGACGATTACCGAAACGCAGATTGGACCACAGTCCGGGGTATGGACGGATCGGTCGTGAAACCTTAATATCCAAAACAGAACCGAGGTACTGGTCACGACATCCTGGACCTTTGTGTACGAGAACTCGTCACTCTGGGTGGGGGAGGGACAATTATAGAGGAGTGCCAAGTCCCTTGATGGCAAACGGGATTTGGCTAATGCGAATTCAAGGTATCCAGGTTACACCGTGCACGCAAACGCCTAAACCGCTGCAAA
>JADFHU010000335.1 GCA_022567055.1 Planctomycetota bacterium | reverse complement strand
CTGGAAACGGCCACGATGGCACCATCGTCGATGCGCGCTACCAGGCGGGCGGATTCGATGGGTCCGGCTTTGCCATGGCGTTTTCGGGACAGCTCGCTTCTCGCATCAGTGTCGGCAGTTTTGATGTGGAGGGCTCGGCCATTACCCTGGCCGGCTGGCTCAAGGCGAGTAACTTGGACACGCCGGGACAGGATCCCCGCATGATTTCCAAGGCCACCGCCGGGGCGGCGAACGCACACATATTCTTGCTGAGTTCGGCACGCTCCGGTGGCATCAAGGTCATTCGATTTCGCCTGCGGACAGACAACGGCCAGGCCACCACCACGCTCTTGGCAAACACGACCACCGGTACTCTGATCGTCGATGAATGGATTCATGCCGCCGCCACCTGGGATGGCGCCACCATGCGTGTCTATAAGAATGGCCAGGAAGTCGGCAGCGCGGCACGGAGCGGAGGCGCCGTCTTTAAAGACAGTGCGGTCGGCGTCGCCCTGGGCAACCAACCGAACGGCGCGGAGGACCGGCCCTTTGAAGGACTCCTTGATGATCTGGTGATTTTCAGCGAGGCGCTCACGCAGGAGGAGATCCTGGAGATCATGGAGGGCTTCGCCAGCCCGGCCCTCGCCTCGAATCCCAGTCCGGCGAATGGCGGAAGCGACGTGCCCCGGGACACCGTCCTCAGTTGGACGTCTGGAGAGTTTGCCAACACCCATACGGTCTATCTAGGCGCTACCTTCGACGACGTAAACGATGCCAGTGCCGCCAATCCCCGAGACGTGTTGCTGGGAGAGGGATTGGCTGGCGCTTCTGTTGATTCGGGTCGTCTTCAATTCAGTCAAACCTACTACTGGCGGGTGGACGAGGTCAACGGCGCACCGGACTTTACGGTCTTCAAGGGCGACGTCTGGAGCCTTACCGTAGAACCCGAGGCTATCCCGATCAGCAATGTCTCGGTCACGGCCTCCAGCGAATTCGGCGCTTCCCTGGCTGAAAATACCATTAACGGCTCGGGTCTGGTGGATGATCTCCACGGCACCTCAGTAGCCGACATGTGGATCAGCGGCGGTATCCCGGCCACGCTCGAGTATGCCTTCGATCGGGCCTACAAGCTACACGAGCTTTGGATCTGGAACTCGAATCAGCTCATCGAGGCCTTCGTGGGATTCGGCGCCAAAGATGTGGTCATCGAACATTCTCTAGATGGCGAGAACTGGACCGTTCTGGAAGGTGTCGGGCCACTGGCCCAGGCCCCGGGTACTGACGGCCATGCACACAACAATACCATCGATTTTGGTGGTGCCGTGGCTCAGCATGTCCGCATCACTGTCAACAGCGTCCAGGGAATCGCGCCTCAGGCCAGTCTCAGTGAGGTACGCTTCTACTACATTCCGGTCAATGCGCGGGAGCCAGAACCTGCCGACGGTGGTAGCGCCGAGTCGGTGAACACCACATTGCGGTGGCGGGCCGGTCGCGAGGCCGTCTCCCATGAGGTCGCGCTGAGTCCTGACCAGTCGGCCGTTGCCGACGGCAGCGCCGGCGCCGTCGTCACCGAGCAGAACAGTTACACGCCCGATCCCCTGAATTACGGCGAGACCTACTACTGGCAGGTCGTCGAGGTCAACGACGCCGAAACGCCGGCCCGCCATGCGGGTGACATCTGGAGTTTTGCCACGCCTGAGTATCGGGTAGTGGATGATTTCGAGTCCTACGCGGATCAGGAATTCCTGGAAATCTGGGCCACCTGGATCGATGGATTTGACGATCCGGGCAATGGCTCCCTGGCGGGTGGCGCGGCAGGTACCCCGGAGACCGACATCGTCCAGGGCGGCAGTCAATCCTTGCCCCTCACCTTCGACAACAGCACCGCCGGCTTGTCCGAGGCGACGCGTACCTTTGACGCCCCGCAGGACTGGAGCACGTCCGGCATTCAAACCTTAGGGCTGTGGTTCCACGGCGCTTCGGGGAACAGCGGACAGTTGTATGTAAAGATCAACGGGTCCAAGGTCCTCTATGATGGCGACGCCGGCAACGTAGCCCTCGGCGTCTGGCAAGCCTGGAATATTGACCTGGCCGCATCCGGCGTGAACGTGCAAGCTGTCCGGAGCCTGACTATTGGCATTGAAGGCAATGGCGGCGGGACATTGTACGTTGACGATATCCGGCTATATCCCTACAGCCGGCAGTTGGTCTCCCCGGTGGACCCCGGCACTGCGGGCCTGGTGGCCTACTACCCATTGGATCAAAACACCAACGACAGCTCCGGCAACGGTCACAACGGTAGCGTCGAAGGCGCTGCGACCTTTGTCAGTCCGGGCCAGGACGGTACGGGCTCGGCAATGCAATTTGGCCTCGATGACGACCGCATCACCGTTGAGTCATTCGACGTGGCAGGCAGCGGGATTACCCTGGCAGCGTGGATCAATCCGATCACCTTCCTGAACGATGCCCGGATGATATCCAAATCGGAAGGCGGCGGGACGAACTTTCACTACTGGGCCATGGTGTTGAGTGGCACGGGCGAAAACTTCTTGCAGTTCCGCCTCAGGACCGATGTCGGCAACACCACCTCGCGTACCTCCGGTGGCAACGCACTCGTGGCCGACGAGTGGACACACGTGGCGGTGACTTGGGATGCAAGCGATCCTGTCATGCGCCAGTATAAGAACGGTCAAGAGATCGATAGCCTCGATAAAGCGGGTAGCGCCGTTGCCACCGGTCCCGGCGTGAAGATTGGCATGGGCAACCAGTCGATCAGTGCCCTTGCCCAGGGTCCAGGCAATGAGATCCGGCCCTACGACGGTCTCATGGATGAGATCCGCGTCTACCAGCGCGGTCTGTCGCCGCTGGAGATTATCTGGCTGACCGGTCGGACACTGCCCTTTGACGAGCCGTTTTGACGGGGTGTCGGTAGGATTGCTGTATTTGTCGAGCTTATTGTCGAACTGGAATCCACAAGAGAAACGGAGAAGGAATAGGCTGTGTGCGTAAAATATATAGAAGCGACGCGACGGACGCGGCGCATCAAACATTGACATTTTGTGAAGGAGGATGAGCATGTGTAAGACTAGCTTGTGGCTACTGATCTCAGTTCTTTTCACGACTGTAAACTGTTTCGGTCAGGATTCGGGGCTCATCGGCTACTGGAAATTCGACGAAACCTCGGGCACGACCGCCGTCGACAGCGCCGGCGGGGACCATGACGGAACGCTGGTCGGCAACGAGCTCGGATGGGCACCCGGCTTATCCGAAGGTGCTCTGTCGCTTTGGAGTACGACGGAGTCGGATGACGGCGTAGAATTTTCGACTGACGGCATGTCCACCAATACGGGGACCGTCGCCATGTGGGGCTACCTCTCCGATCCGCAGCCTCAGACGAGTGGCCGGTATTTCTTTGGTCACACAACAGATCCCCGATTTGCCAATCGCGTCCAGCTCTACATGCAGCAAGGGACCACTGACTCTAGACTTCTGGACCTCGGACTGGGCGACAGCCACAACCGCCAGAATGACATGGCGGAAATACCCATCGAGGAATGGGTCCACGTGGCGCTCACCTGGGATTTTGGCGCCTATGTGGTTTACGTCGATGGACAGGAGGTGGGCAGCGGAGCTTACACGGGGCTCTCCTCGTTTCATCCGACCGCCGCCATCGGCAATGACGGAAGCACACCGCCTTATGAGCCATTTGCCGGGCTTCTCGACGAAGTGAAGCTGTATGATCGCGCTTTGAGTGCCGTAGAGATTCGACAGGCCATGAGAATCAGATCACCGGGTGCGGCGTTTAAACCGATTCCTGCGGATAATGCCACAGATATATCCCGCGACGTCGTCCTTAGCTGGTCACCGGGCGATTTCGCGGCGACCCACGATATCTACCTGGGTACCAACTTCGATGACGTCAACGACGCGAGCGCGGCGGATCCGATGGGTGTGCGGGTGACAGAAGGTCACAACACGGAATCCTTCGATCCGGGACGTCTCGATTTCAGTGAGACCTATTATTGGCGTGTCGATGAGGTCAACGGCGGACCGGACTTTACGGTCTTCAAGGGAGAGACCTGGAGCTTTGCGGCAGAGCCCTTCTCGGTGCCAATCGTCAACGTAACGGCCACGGCCTCCAGCGCATTCGGCTCGTCCCAACCTGAGAATACCATCAATGGCTCCGGGCTGAATGGGGATCTTCATGGCACTTCGGCAGGTGACATGTGGATCAGCGGCAGTTTACCCGCCAGCATCGAGTATGATTTCAACAGGGCCTACAAGCTGCACGAGATGTGGGTCTGGAATTCAAATCAGCTCATTGAGGCCTTCGTAGGGTTCGGTGCAAAGGACGTGACGATCGAAACGTCCCTGGACGGTCAAGCCTGGCAGCCGTTGGACGGTCAAGGGCCCCTGGCTCAGGCACCCGGCTCAGAGGGGTATGCACACAACAACACGGTCGACTTCACCGGTGTCACGGCCCAATTCGTACGGATCACCGTCAACACTGTTCAGGGGATCGCCCCTCAGGCCAGTCTGAGTGAAGTTCGTTTCTATGCCATCCCAACATCCGCCGCCAAGCCCGATCCGGCATCCGGTGCCACCGGTGTGGCTCCCGACATGACGCTAAGCTGGGGCCGTGACGGACGAGAAGCGGATAGTCACGATGTCTACCTGGGCACCGATGCCGGCGATCTGGCGCTGGTCGGCCAGGTCGATGAAAGCGGGTTGGGAACTGAGACACTCGACCTGCAATTGGGCCAGACCTACACCTGGCGCGTCGATGAGGTCAACGAGGCCATGGATCCGAGCACCTGGATCGGCGACGCCTGGAGCTTTACCACGGTGGATGCCCTCGTCATCGACGACATGGAAACCTATGCCGATAAGGAGTTCTTAGAGATCTGGGCCACCTGGGTCGACGGATTCGACGATCCGACCAATGGCTCCCTGGTCGGCGCGGATCCGGCGATCGGTGATTTTGCCCCTGAAACGGGTATCGTCCACGGCGGCAGTCAATCCCTGCCGATTTGGTTTGACAACAGCACGGTACCGATTTCGGAAGCCACCCGCACGTTCGAGCAGACACAGGATTGGACCCGATCCGGCGTTCAGGTCCTCGTGCTCTATTTCACCCCGGTCACAGGCAACACCGGCAGTGCAAGTCTCTACGTGAAGGTCAACGACGCCAAGGTGGTCAGTCAGGAAGATCTTGCGACCCTACCCTCGGATGGGAATCCGTGGACGCAGTGGAACATCGACCTGAGCACCTTGGGTACGGATCTCACGCGGGTCACGAGCCTCACGATCGGTGTTGAAGGTGGCGGGGCACAGGGCGTTGTCCATGTGGACGATGTCCTTCTCTACAAGGACGCTCCTGAACCGCCACCGCAGTAGGTGCCAACCCATCGCGCCAACCACGTGCCAGAATCCCAATTCATCGCACTGTACTTTCGACCCAGCGCAGGATTGGAGCCGATCCGGCATTCAGACCCTGGCATTGTTTCATGCAGCGGCCACCTGGGACGGCAGCAGCATGCGGATCTATCAGAATCTCGATCTGGTAGGCAGCACGGACAAGGGCGGAACGGCCGTGGCCGTTGATGCCAGCGTCAATGCCGCGATCGGCAATCAAGCGCCGGATGCCGGTGACAAGCACTGGGACGGTCTGATCGACGAGGTTGGTACCTACAATCGAGGGTTGTCTCCGTGCAACAACACCTGTATTACCAGCAGTGCGAGTGCTTGATTCTGGTCGGAAGGTGTTCTTCAATCAGCTCATTGCCGCATTCAAGGGTTGGAAGGATTCTCGTAATGATCCCTCCAAAGCGATTACTTACGGCGACGGCACCCCTCTAGATCGTGATGCCGCCTTGGCAGCGGCCGATTTGGCGGAAGAAGTCGCCGTTGATCTTGATTGGCAGCAGGGTGATGTAGCTTTGTTAGACAACTTCGTGGTCATGCATGGTCGCCGCACATTCAAGGGGACTCGCAAGGTACTCGCTTCACTCGCTGTCTAGAATAGGGTTTGATCTGAGCGGTATCCGCGAATGCTTCCTTCAACTTATCGACTTTCTTCTCCTCGACTTCGAGGGGGCATATCGACTTAGAGCACCTACGCAAAATGACTCTGCATTCAAACGGCTTATTTTGTGTCTGGACGGCGTCAGGCTGCATCGACTATCCTCGGATAGCCTGCTTCGCCTTCCTTGCCAGACGCAAAAACGCTCGTTTTCGGTGCTACGATTCATTTTGATAGGCACTCTAAATAAAAGGGCCGCTCGAAGCCAGATCGAGTTTTCCGACACAGCCTAGTTGGGCGCGTAATCTCTAAACGTGCTCATCCATTCCGGCCAGAAATCAGTCGACATAACGAACGTGCGTCTATCCTCTTTCCAGGCTGTATGCCATTTTAGCTCCCACAGTTCCTTGAGACCG
>JADFHU010000334.1 GCA_022567055.1 Planctomycetota bacterium | reverse complement strand
CTGAACCTTGAGCGGACAATCGCGGATGGGGGTAAGGCGCTTCGGGCCGGCCAAAAGGCCGCATGGGGTGATACGGTTCCCTGTGATGGCGATGTCTTCCATGCCCAAATGACGCTAAACAAATTGGCCCTCTTCTTGGAACGTCGAGCGTACAAATGCATGCATCTCAGCTATGACCTACAGGCCAAAATGGACCGTGCAAAGAAAAAGACAAACGGTCAAACGTTGAGTAAAAAACTGGCTCTGGCCCGTCAAGCAGAAGCGGCTGCTATCGACCTGGCTGACCTCATCATTATCCTTGTAGGTTGGATGGCTAATGATATCCTCTCCGTGGCCGGCCCTACTCTACCAGAACGCCGGGAACTCTATGGCTTCATTGTTGAGCAACTGCGTTGTCTTGAGCCTCAATGTTCATATCGCATACGTCCGGTTCGGATCATGCTTGAGAATCACTGTGATCATTTGCTAGGTTTTGTAGGCGTTTTGGATGATCGCCTTGTTGATATTGCACACCAGTTCAATGTGGAACCCTACCTTGTCCACAAGATCTGCGAACTTCAGAGTCTGGACAAGCGGTGTCAGGCCTATTGGCAGCATAGAGCACAACTACAGACTAAACTTGGATCACATTACTATCGGTTGGAGTGTTCTGTACTGGATGCCATGACTGACGTGCCTCGTGCCAGTTCACTGGTAGAGAATCTCAACAGCCGTCTGCGTAACTATTTCTTTCTTCGCCACCATATCGGCAACGGTTATTTGGATCTGCTTCGCTTCTATTTGAACCACCACCGGTTTGATCGGAGCGATCGAGACGAACGGGTAGGCAAAAGTCCCGCGGAACTCTTGAATGGACAGAGCCACGACCACTGGTTAGAACTACTCGGATTCCAACGTTTCCAGCGAAACTGAGAATCCATCTATCTACCACGGCAACGATCACCAGAACTCAGAAACAACGCCCTCCGTCTCTAAACTGTTACCCTAAAAGGGCTGTTTTTGAACCAGGCCGGGTTTTGGCTTGGGGGTCGGGTTCGCTCAGTCGCCCCTGGTTAATGGCTTTGCGTAGCGTATCATACTTGATGCCCAATTGTTTGGCCACCTCTCGGCGAGATTGACCGAGATTGAGCAATTCTTGGGCTTTAGCCTTGGCCTGCTTGTTCAAGACCGTCCCGCCGGTACGTACGGCTCTCGGGGCAAAGAAGGCCTGTATTCCCCCAGATTCATATTTCTTGACACTACGCTTAACACTACTGCTGGAGACGCCAAAGACACGAATAATGTCGCTCTGTTTACATTGGCCCTGACAAATCAACTGGGCCGTAAACATCTGAAAGGACTTGCGGTCTTGTTCGGCATGAAAGAAGATTGGATTGATGCCACAGAAATAGGTCCATCGGCCGTCTTGACGAGCGACGCTGAGAGTACCATTGATCGGAGTGACTCCGTCCGGTATAAGGGGTAGTAATGCTTGAATGATACCTTCCTCCTTAGGGAAAAATGGTCGTTGAACAACCAGGAAGGTATCATTTTTGTTTTCCGGTTACTAGTTTACAATCCCCTCTGCTGATTCATCCATAACCTCAGTAATAAAAAGACGATACGCCTCTATGATAGAAACCTAGCCCTCATTAGAGATCAGGAGTCCTGAACTTCGGGAGAACGGCCTCGACGAGAAGACGCTCGTCATCTTCACCAGCGACAACGGAGCGGCGGAATACATCGACACAGACGGAGCGCGAAACAAGCCCCTCATCGGACACAAGCGCAACCTCTACGAAGGAGGCATCCGGGTCCCGTTCGCGATGCGTTGGAAAGGCCACCTGCCCTCGGGCGCAGTCTATCGCTCGCCGGTTAGCTCGCTCGACATCCTTCCAACGGCGCTCGGCGCTTCGAACGCTTCGATCCCCTCGAACGTCGACGGTGTCAACCTTCTCCCCTTCTTGCGGGGCGAAAGACAGGGCGACCCGCACGAATACCTCTTCTGGCGGTCGGGCCCCAATGCTGCCGTCCGAAAAGGCAAATGGAAGCTCTTCCTCAGCGACAGCATCGAGCGACTCTATGATGTCCAGACCGACCCGGGCGAATCAAACGATCGGGCATCGGCGGATCCGGCCGTTGCGAGCGAATTGAGAGAGGCTTTCCGGAAGTGGAATGCTCAACTGCCTAACCCGCGCAGGGCCACCCGCAAGGTCACCACCCAGTTCAATGGCGACAAGGTCGAATGGGATATCTGAAGGAGAAGATGAACGCGTCCAACGAATCACCCACAATCTGTTTCAACGCTTTATTGCCTCCCGTGTTTGACACACTTTTGAGCTCTGAGAAATCGCCGACATGGTGGCTTACTTAAGAACGGCGAAATAATGAAATGGCTTAAATTCGCAAACTGAATGAAAAGAGGAAACACAATGAACAAATCGGCCGATCAAGCAGGCGGGTTGCCTCGTCGTGATCTGCTCAAAGGCGCCGCCGCGGCGGGCTTGGGCTTTTCAGCTTTCGCGAATCTCCCAACAGATGCCGCTAAAGCTGCAACGACTTCCGGTTCGGATGTCATCCGACGCGAAAACGCCAAGCCCGGCACACGCGACTGGTTGCTCACCAAGACGCGCACCGACCCCAAGAGGCAGACAAGTGGCTTGACAAGCGGGCGCAGCCCGTCGATTGAAGGCTACTGCTCCGCGAACAGCGTACGGGCTGGCGAGAAGTTGCAGATTATGGTCAGCACGAGTCCGGCGTCTGCGTTCAAGCTGGAGATCTTTCGAACAGGCTACTACAACGGGGATGGGGCTCGACTGGTTCGTCGTTTTGACTCGCTCAAAGGCACCCCACAGCCGGACCCTCCCATCGGTGAAAACTACCTGCGCGAATGCCAATGGGAGCCTGCGGTGGAATTCGAAATCCCCGACGATTGGCTGAGCGGTGTCTACCTGGGGAAGCTGACGGCGGAGACCAGCGGAATACAGAGCTACGTCATCTTCATTGTCCGTGATGACCGCCCCTGCGATCTGCTGTTTCAATGTAGCGAACTGACGTGGTCCGCCTACAACCGGTGGCCCACCGATTTCTCTATTTATACCAGGCATGAAGGGCGATCCAATGTCGGCGTACCGAGTGGATCCGTCAGCTTCGATCGTCCTTATGCCTTGTTCACCCACCCCGTCAACAGGATCAAGGCTTCAGGTGGTTCCGGCGAATACCTGCCTTGGGAGTTCCCATTGGCCTATTGGCTGGAGCAACACGGTTACGATGTTTCCTACATCTCAAATATCGACACACACGCCGACCCGGCTGGCTTGCTACGCACGAAAGGTTTCATTTCGGTGGGTCACGACGAGTACTGGACATTGCAGATGTACGACAATGTACTCAAAGCCCGTGATGAAGGCGTTAACCTGGCGTTTCTGAGTGCCAATTCAGTTCTCTGTGTCGTACCGCTGCTGCCTTCCGGAAACGGTACGCCCAACCGCACCACTCGCCGGGAAGGCTGGTTCATGCCATTCAAATCCCGTGGAAAGCCCGAAGAGACGGGATTCAAACCCACCATGGGACCGGATGGCGCCCGTTTGATGGGGGCACGGACGACGGACGGGGTACGAGGTGCCGGTGATTGGACATGCGCCATGCCGGAGCATTGGCTCTTTGAGGGGACGGGAATGAAGAAGGGGGATTCGGTCAAAGGTCTCGTTGGCTGGGAGTGGCATGGCGCCCCCGCGTTGGACCTGCCGGGAATGAATGTCGTCGCCGAAGGTGATGCGTTTGTTAAAGGAAAGAAAATGGGCCATTACACAGCCACGATCTATGATGGTCCAAAAGGTAACATCGTGTTCAATGCCGCCACCATCTGGTGGGCCAACGGTTTATCCAGCCCCCCTGGTCACGCCAATCCAATAAGGCATGGGGTAACTCAACAAGGCCCAGACGAGCGCGTCCAGCAAATCACTCACAACCTGTTTCAACGCTTTATTGCCTCCCGTGTTTGACACACTTTTGAGCTCTGAGAAATCGCCGACATGGTGGCTTACTTAAGAACGGCGAAATAATGAAATGGCTTAAATTCGCAAACTGAATGAAAAGGGTAAGCACAATGAGAATACGGGAATATTTCGGAAGAATAGTAACAGTCGCTGCGAGAATCGCATTTGGTATTTCGGTGTGCTGCACGGCGTTCGGAGCGGACAGAAGCACCGCGGTCAAAGATTCACCCAATATTCTCTGGATTACTATCGAGGACATGTCCTGTGATTTCGGTTATCAGGGTCAAACACTCGTCGAGACACCCAATGTAGACCGACTAGCCCAAGAAGGCGTGGTCTTTAGCAACGCCTACGTCACCGGTCCAGTTTGTTCATCAAGCCGTTCCGCCCTGATTACCGGGATGTACCAGACGACCATTGGCGCGCACAACCATCCCATGAGCCGTGGCACGGTCAAACACCATCTGCCCGACCATGTACGACTGATTCCGGAGTTGTTCAAGGAAGCGGGATACTACACCTGCAACACAAACCAGGACTTCAAAAAATTCGGCAAGACCGACTATGATTTCGTGTTTAACAAAAATGCGCTCTACGATGGCCCGGACTGGTCAGGCCGCAAACCCGGACAACCCTTCTTCAGCCAAATTCAACTCCGCGGTGGAAAATTGAGAAATATTCCAGGGTGGTACGACCAAGTTGAAGCGGGGCTGGATGACTTGGTCACTGCGGACCAGGTAAGCTTACCCCCGTATTATCCTGACGACGCTGTATTTCGTGAGGACTGGGCCCAGTATCTCAATAGTGTGCAATACACCGACAAAGAAGTCGAACGTATTCTGCAGCGACTCAAGAAAGAAGAGCTTCTTGATAATACGATCATCTTCTTCACCACTGACCACGGCATCAGCCAGGCAAGGGGCAAACAGTTCGTATACGACGAAGGCGCAAAGATACCCTTTGTTGTGTGGGCTCCGGGCCGCATTGAATCGGGGACTACCCGCGAGGAATTGATTAGCCATATCGACATGGCAGCCACATCGTTATCTTTCGCGGGGATTGATATTCCTGAGTATATGCAGGCCAAGCCACTGTTCGGTCCTCAGGCGCAGCCCAGAGACTACGTGGTGTCCGCCCGTGACCGCTGCGACGAGACCGTCGACAGAATTCGCAGCGTCCGCAAGGGCAACTACAAGTACATTCGAAACTTCTATCCTAAACGGCCCTATTTGCAGCCTTGTATATACAAAGATCACAAGCCGTTTATGAAGGCACTGCGGCGTCTCTATTCTGAGAATAAGCTCAACGACGTTCAATCACTGCATCTGGCAGAAACACGTCCCGAAGAAGAGTTGTATAACCTAAGCGAAGACCGCTGGGAAGTTTACAATCTGGCCAACGAGTCGGAGCATCTTGACAAGCTGAGAGAAATGCGGGCTATCCTCGCAAATTGGATTATCGAAAGCGATGATCAGGGCCGCTTCCCCGAATCAGACGCCATGTACGATAGCCAAATGAAAGGATACCTCAATATCCAATTGAAAAACGGAAGGACAGAGTCTGCACAAGAATTGCAGAATAACATCAAACTTATGAAGCAATGGAAGGCGGAAGGGAAGTAGTGGCTCATCATGAAGGAATCACGCGAGTCCTGGCTGCTGATCAGCATGTAGGTTCGGTTGTGGTCATAGAAGCTAAAGGGAAAGTCTGAAATGAAAACAGAGAAGCAAACAACGATACTATTTCTGGCGGTTTCTCTATTGTGCGTGGTAGGCAAGGCTAGTGAAGGAAAGGGCTCTGGCCAGCAGGACGGGAAGCCAAATATATTATTTATCGCTATTGATGATTTAAATGACTGGACTGGCATGCTGAAGGGCAATCCTCAGGCCCGGACGCCTCACATGGAGAAGCTGGCTTCTCAAGGGATGGTTTTCACGAATGCGCATTGCGCGGCTCCGGCTTGCGGTCCTTCAAGGTCTGCCCTGATGAGTGGGATCCGTCCTTCGACATCGGGGAATTATGTGAATCAAAATTCGCTTACAAAAAATCCGATACTGAATAACTCGGTTCTATTGCCCGAGTTTTTTCAACAGAATGGATACTATGTTTGCGGCGCCGGAAAGTTGTTTCACGGCAATCATTTTAAGAGGGAAATCAAAGGGCGGGGCTTTGATGAGTATTACCCGAGTATGAAGCGGGATCTCCCTCCTTGGGAAACGAGATTCTCCTCCCCAAGACCCCTGAACGGGATTAAGAAAGGTGTATCAAGATACGCCGACTGGGGCCCTTACCACCCCGACGTTACCCTGGAGGATACCCACGACGGGAAAACAGCGAAATGGGCCCAAGAGAAACTGCTTGGGGGCGAGCTGAAAGAACCCTTCTTTTTAGGCGCCGGCATCTTCGAACCGCATTTACCCAATTATACGCTCCAAAAATATTTCGATAGGTTCC
>JADFHU010000333.1 GCA_022567055.1 Planctomycetota bacterium | reverse complement strand
CTCTTGGTCGGGTGTGGTCCCTATGCCGGTCCGGGTGAGACGTCTGCTGAACGAGCATTGCGGCACAACCGGGTCTTGCGAGTCAACCGGGGCGGATTCTTTGCCGACATCGATAGAGTCCTGATGCTTGACCGTCCCAGTGGACTGACAGAAAATCGTCTTCCCTAAACACGGCGCTCAGAAAGAGAGAGAGTCTCTCGCGTGCGCTCCAAGCAGACCAGTTGGTTGTCAGTTGCGGGTATCTGTTTCAAAAGGATTTGAATGGTGGATTTCCTCATCGACTATGTGAAGCGTCTGACGCAGAACAATAGTTGGTGGGTTTTTGAGTATCTTCAACGTGTTGCACACAACAACAGTTGGTGGGTTGTTGTTGTTGAACTTGTCCTCATCGGCTTGATTGTCTACTGGCTGGTCGACTTCCTGGAGGGGACGCGGGGCGAACGACTCTTCCGGGGTGTGATATTCATCTTGGTCGTGGGCGTCCTGGTCCTGGAACTCATCGTTGAGCAATTTGGCCTGCTGAGAGTGCAATATCTCTACAAGGGATTCCTGATTGGTGTGCTCATCGTGGCCGTGGCCGCGTTTCAACCCGAGCTTCGCCGAGTTCTCATCCGCATCGGGCAACCTCGTCTCTGGCAAAATACCTCCCAGCAAGTCTCCCACACGGTCGAAGCGCTGGTGACCGCAGCGACGCAGCTGTCCGCCGCGAAGATCGGGGCGATTGTGGTCATCGAAGGGCAGGTTGCCTTGGGGGAGTTCATTGACACGGGCGTCAAGCTCGATGCCCGAGTCTCTGCAGACCTGTTGAAGACGATCTTTCACCCGGGGACGACGTTGCATGATATGGCCGTGGTGATTCGGAATGACCGGATTGTGGCGGCACGCGTTCAACTACCATTGGCGGAGGCGGGGCCCGTGAAGGTGGGTGCGGAAGAGGATGCCAGCCTCGACAAGATTGTGCACGGGGACTTGGGATCACGCCATCGGGCAGCCCTTGGCATCGCGACGGGTTCGGACGCCCTCTGTCTGGTGGTCAGTGAAGAATCTGGCGCAATCTCCGTGGCCAAGGATGGCGGGCTCATGCGAAACATCACCGAAAATCAACTCCGCTTGCAGCTCACGGGGACCATGACACAACCCCCACCAGCGACCTTCAAGTGGGGTGTCGGCCGTCTATTCAAGGCACGAGTCCGCGGCGAGAAGCAGGCCGTTTGAGTTCAACGGCATCGGCCGAAAAGGACACGATGAGTCACGTCAAGGTAAAAAAGATGCTCGCCGTCATCTTTGTGACGGTCCTTATTTGGATCTGGTCTGACTTGGCCCAGGATGAACGAGAGACCATTGAAAGGACCCGGATCACCCTGGTAGATCCGGTGGATCCTTCTCTCTGGGTGAGCTTTGTCGGAGTTGATGGTCTGCCCAGAAAGAGCGTGTTTATCAACAGCATCGGCCTAAAAGGGCCTGCAACCCGATTTGCGGAGATCCGAAAAAGGGACCAGGAACTGGTGTTGCGGATCATGCCGGAACAGGAAGGTCTAGACGAAGAGGGGATCTACACGCTACGTTTGCTCGACTTTCTGAGACGAAATTCGCAGGTTCGTGAGTACCGGCTGGCCGTAGAAGACTGTGAACCAAACTCACTGGAGGTGCGTGTGAGAGGACTCCAGGCAAAGATACTCCAGGTGCAGTGCTTTGACAACCAGAATTTGACGGTCCAGGGGGCCGTGACGGAGCCTGCCCACGTGGAGATGTATGTCCCGACGGAATGGTCGGGTCAAAGCCTGATCGCTTCGGTGCGCTTGACGGATGAGGAAATCGAGCGGGCCCGCTCGACACCCGTCGAAAAGGTTCCCGGCGTGGTGATCGATGGTCGGCCTCAGACAGCATCGGCCAGTGTGTTAGTCAAGACACCCAGTCCCGAGGATCTCCTTCAACCCGCGACCATCGTGAAGGTCAAACCCGCCGTCCTGCTCAACTTGGCGATTCAAGCGAACTACAGAGTCGAGATCAAAGACGAACATACGCTACTCGAGGGCATCGAGATCCTGGCGACTGACGAGGCCAAGCGGGCCTATGAAAACCAGCCCTATCACGTCGTACTCGTCATAGACAGCACGGAATCTGGGAGCAAGACCCTGGAGTACTTCTTTCCTCCGGAGTTCGTGGGGAAAAAGGAGATTCTTCTCAATCAAGACCCACAGCGGGTCTCCTTCGAGGTGATTGAGGTTAAGCAAGCGCCGGTCGCCGGCGGACCCAACTAGGCTCTAGCTAACCTCGGCATCTGCCCGGCGCTACCGAAGAAGACGGCAAACGCCTCAAAGGTCATCCACAGCGCCAGACCGAAAATGACCGCGCCGAGAAAGATCAGCAGTCTATTGGGATCCTCGGCCCGCATGAATCCGATCTGATTCAAGACCATGGCGTAGTTCGTGATCACCAGCATAATCACACAGGGAATCCCGGTCACCAGATACTTCAAGCCTTCCTGCTTCCTTAAATAGAGTGTCGTGACGAGCAGAGCCAACGCCGCAAGGGTTTGATTGGCGGCTCCGAACAGCGGCCAGAGGGTCATCGCTCCGGCGCCATTGGCTCCGGTCGCGAAGGCGAGTCCTGCCGCCGTCAGGACCGCGAAGGTGGTGGCCGCCCAACGGTTGGTCAGAAACGGGAGCCTTAGATCCGATGCCAGTTCCGCGACCACGTATCTCTGCAGCCGGACGGATGTGTCGAGGGTCGTGCCGGCAAAGGAGGCCACGAAGACCCCCATCACGGCGGTGCCCAGGAAGCGGGGAAATCCGAGGGTGTCGATGATATTCGCCGCGCCACCGATGAACGCGTTGAGTTTGGACTCTAGTCCCTTCACACCCGACCATGAAGCATAGTGTTCGTGCCATGCGCTCGAACCGGACGGGCCGGACTCTCCCGTCGCCATGGCGATGCCGGCGCCCACACAGATAATGACCAGCACGGCCAAAGCGCCCTCTGTCAGCATCGAGCCATACCCAACAATGAGGCTGTCCTCTTCATTGGCAACCTGCTTGGCGCTCGTGCCCGAGGCCACCAGCGAGTGAAAACCGCTGATTGCCCCGCAGGCGATGGTGATAAACATGAAGGGCCAGAGGCTGGGGGTGTCGGCGGGCAACTGGGTGTTGATGGCGGGGGCGGCCATAGGCAAGAGGCCCTGGAAAGACGCCACGCAAACACCGACGATGAGGAGCGCCATGGCCACAAAGAGTTGCCAGGCGTTGATGTAGTCTCGCGGCTGCAGCAAGGTGGTCACGGGCAACGTCGAAGCTACCCAGGCATAGGCCAGCAAGATAATCGTCCAGAGGCCGGTGGCGGGCAATACTCCCAGATCCGGTAGCAGGAATCTACCGGGATGGGCATGCTCGATGTAGGCCCCCAGGCCGACCGTGACATACATGACGACCACCGCGATGATGGTTGCCAGCAAGATGCTCACTTTTTTCTTATAGACCGCGACACCCAGGATCATGGCGATGGGAATCTCCAACCACACCGGCAAGACGGATTCGGGGAAGAGTTTGAAGACCACGGCGATCACCAAGCCGAAAATGGCGATCACGATCAGAAGGCTTAGGAAGACCAGGGCAAAAAAGATGAAGCGCACCCGTCGATTGATGTACTGGGCGGCGATCTCCGAGATGCTCTTGCCCTCATTTCGCATCGAAACCACCAAGGCGCCGAAGTCATGGACGGCACCCATGAAAATAGAGCCCAAGAATATCCAGAGAATCGCCGGCAGCCAGCCCCAGATGATGCCGATCGCCGGCCCTACGATGGGCCCTGTGCCCGCGATGGACGTAAAGTGGTGGCCGAAAATCACGCCCCGTTTAGTGGGGACGTAGTCAATACCATCTTCCAGCGCACGACTCGGTACCGTGGCATGGGGAACCAGCCTGAATATACGCCGGGCCAGGAATCGACCGTAGGTGTGATAGGCGAGCAGATAGCCCCCGAAACAGACGAGCATGAGTATGAGTGTGTCCATGGTTTTCGTCTCCTTGAGCGGTCAGGTCCGGCGTTTCTCCCGGACGTCACGGATTCCGGTGTGAGCGTGCCAGGAGTCTCAGAGGGACTTCCGGAATCGGCAGCATCGAACGCAGCCTTCCCGAGAGAAAGCGTAGCTGATTCTCATCGAACAGCCTGGGATTATTGACAAACATCAGTATGGTAATCGGATTGACGGCGAGCTGGGTGGCATAGTAAAACTTGGGCCACCCATGTTTGCGTCGTCCCGAGCCGGTCCGTTCCGATTTGATGGCATCGAAGGCACGATTCAGGGGCCCCGTCGCGATCCACGTCGTCCCCTGCTTAAAGATCTCCGCCGAAAGATCCAACAGACTCTGCACATTCTTTCCTTGGGACGCCGTCGTGAACGCAATCGGGGCGAAGCGGAGACCGGTGAGTTCTCGATTCAAGTAGTCCTCGTAGTCGCTCGTGACGGCATGCTCTTTGGCCAGATCCCATTTGTTCACGACGATGATACAACTCTTGTTTTCCTGGCAGATAAAGTGAGCCAGCTTCTTGTCCACCTGCGAGACGGGTAGCGTCGCATCGATCAAGAAGAGGACCACATCTGCGCGCGATATGGCTCGGGTGGCCCGTACGTAGCTGTAGAATTCTATGCTGTCCGACATCTTACTCTTTTTCCGGATGCCGGCCGTATCAATCACGATGAGAGTTTTGCCATCCTTCTCTATTCGTACATCAATTGCGTCGCGGGTCGTCCCCGGGATTTCGCTGACGATCACCCGATCGGCATCGGCCATGGCATTGACCAGCGTGCTCTTGCCGGAGTTGCGTTTGCCCACGAGGGCGAGTTTCATGCTGGGCGTCGGAGGCCTGTGCATGTTCTCGAGGTGGGAAAGTTTTTCGGCAATCCTTTCCAGCAGGACATTCTTATTGAGGTTGTTTTTCACGGAGACACACAAAAACTCGCCCAACCCAAGCTCGACAAATTCAGCCGCGTCCGGAAACATCTTGGCACTGTCCGCCTTGTTGGCAACACCAATGACCTTGAGATTCGCCTTGCGCAGCAGTTGCGCGATTTCTACGTCCAGGGGGACTCGTCCCTCACGGATATCCACCATGAACAGGACCAACTGCGCGTTCTGGATCGCCTGATGGATCTGGTTGTTCACGTGCATGCCCAGCTCGTCGGCATCCACAAGGCCATATCCGCCGGTGTCCACCAGTTCAAAATAACGATCATTTATCTCGATGAGTGTTGTGACGCGATCTCTCGTCACCCCCGCCGTGGGTTCGACAATGCTAATCATCTTGCCGGCCAGGGCATTGAGGAGACTGCTCTTTCCCACATTGGGTCGGCCAATGATCGCGACAGTGGGTAAACCCATACTTACTTTCCTTAGGCGCTTGATGTTTTTGCTTAGATCACCGTTTCAAAACCCTACAAGTATATCACCAAATGGGGAGAACGGAACCTAGACTGCTTCTGAAAACGCCGTCATTGGCCCCAGATCAAGAACAAAAAAAGATCAAACTTGCCACCAAATTGTTGACAGGGTGGCAAGTCGGTTGGTATAGTACCACACTGTTTTGGAATGGGGCTGTAGCTCAATTGGTTAGAGCATCGGACTGTCGATCCGAAGGTTGAGGGTTCGAGTCCCTTCGGCCTCGTTTTTTGGCTTATATAAAAAGGTGTGCTTCGAGTCGGTTTTGGCCGCAGGAAATGTGAGAAATCCTGCTGAAGTTTTCCTTGATGTAAGGCGTCTCATTTTGCTACAATTTTAGCATAAAACAACTTATAAACTACAAACCCCTGCGTTATCTCGCTTTCCTCTCCTCTCCCTCCGCACGCAGGGGATTGTTTTTTTAAGGAAAGTGGCTAGTGGCGAGATACTACGGAGTAGCAGTTAGCGATTGGCGGTGGGCAACTACCGACCACGGACCCACCGACTACTGATCACTGATCACTGAAGTCAGGGCCAGACGGTCGCCGTCGATCATGCCTAGGGCGGCCAGCAGTTCCACTTGGGTGGTGTTGTAGTGGACGACGATCTCGGCGTGGTCCAGCCTAGCCCGGGACAGCGTCTCCTGGGATTGCAGGACATCCAACAGGGTCACTGTTCCCGTGGAAAAGCTGGACTGGACCAACCGGGTCGCCTCCTCGGCGGCGCTGAGTCGGTCCTTTGACTGGGAGAGCAGGGCGCGGTACAGGGCCACGTCGGCCAGGGCACTGGCGACTTGGGCCTGGACCTCGTCGAGCTTGCGGTCGGCCTCGAGGATCACCTGTTGCTCGAAGGCCTGGGCGGCCTCCAGGTGGGCAAAGGCGGCGAAGCTCCAGTCGGCGCCGACTCCCGCCGAAAAGCGTTGCTGATCCTCAAGCGAGGAGAGTCCATCCCCCTCGTCGGCGCCAATGGCACCGATTTGATAGGCCAGTCCGAAGAAGGGTCCCAGCTCTCCCCAGCGGGAGGCATCGGTCCGGGCGGCAATC
>JADFHU010000332.1 GCA_022567055.1 Planctomycetota bacterium | reverse complement strand
TGCCAGCGTAGCGTGGTGTGGTCTGGATACATGGCAACGGTGGCTGGGATCGACGAGCTGGAAGAGGATGCCGCCAATCCAGACCATTTCCCGGAGTACTTGGCGGAGATAAAGACGAAATCCATTCAGGTCATCCGGGGCGATCAATTGACCGCTCTGGAGCGGGCAGAGGCAGGCAGAAATCTGTCCCTGCTCGGTGATGGACGCCAAGAGGTTCTCGATTCAGCCCGCATGGCATTCTGTAAGATTCCCCAAGGCGCCTTTTGCTTGGGCGAGGGTGACGAGGGCCATGAATGCAAAGAGCTCGATTACGACTATTGGCTATCGATGTACCCTGTGACGGTCTCTCAATTCAGACAGTTTTCCGACGCCGGCGGATACGGCGAAAAACGCTACTGGCCGCAGGCTGTCCAGGCAGAGTTCTGGAAGGAGGGGAAGGTCAAGCTTCGGTATGATCAAGATTGGCGCAAGAGTATGCCGAATTTGCCAAACCGCTTTAACTATATGAATCATCCGATGGTCATGATTTCATGGTTTGAAGGGCTGGCGTACTGTCGCTGGCTGACGGAGCGATTCCACAGGGGTGAGGTTGTCGCTAAGGATCTTGAGGGCCTAGACCTTCAGTCTTGGCAGGTGACATTGCCGTCGGAGGCGGAATGGGAAAAGGGGGCCCGTGGTTGCAAGGACAAGCGCCTATACCCCTTTGAACATGAGATTGCCCCCAACCTGGCCAATTACAGGGAAACAGGTATTGAAAGTACCAGCGCCGTGGGGTGTTTCGCCGGTGGTGCGAGTCCTTATGGATGCCTGGACATGGCGGGCAATGTGTGGGAGTGGTGCCGTAATACTCTTGAGAAATACCCCTACAAGCGTGATGACCGTGAAGATGTGAGTAAGAACGTAGGCTCGTTCCGCGTGTTCCGGGGCGGCAGCTGGTACGGCCCAGCCGTGCGCTGCCGCTGTTCCTGCCGGCGCAGGCGCAATCCCGGCCGCAGAGACGTCCACCTGGGCTTTCGTGTGGTTCTGGTCCCCAGTTCATTGAGCCCAGCCGGGTGAGCGGAGCGAACTAACAGGGTGCGGAGCACCTAACGGTTAAGGAGTTGGGCGCAGCGCAGCCGCCCAAACGATGTGAGTAGAGGCCGGCCCCAAAGCGGTATTGGCTTGGTTTATTTCCGGGTCACATTCCCGATCGTTGTCGTAATCGTAATCGTAATCGTAATCGAAACAGTGAATTGGGGCAATTGGGGTATCGATTACGACAACGACAACCGCTACGCTGATTACGACAACGAGGAGTGGTACACGGACTGGCACCAATGCGAGAACGATTCTGAACCATGCCAAATTTTTGCTAGGCGATGTATTCGTTGAGCATGTTCTCCATCAGCTCCTGTCGGCCGCTCTGGATCTTGGGTTCGCCATTCTTGTGCGTGTAGGCCTCCAGTTCGGCAAAGCCGATCTTGCCCTTCTCAATCTTTTTGCCCAGGGTCGTCTCCCAGCCTGCGTAACGCTTGGCGATCGCCTTTGCGAACTTGCCGCTCCTGAACATCTTGGCCGCGTTTAGCAGACCGCGTGCGAAGGCATCCATCGCGCCGATGTGGGCATGAAAGAGGTCTTCCGGATCGATGGACTGTCTGCGGATCTTGGCGTCGAAATTGAGACCTCCGGTGGTGAATCCACCCGACTGGAGGAGGATGTACATGGCGAGGGTCGTCTCATAGATGTCGGTGGGGAACTGGTCCGTGTCCCATCCCAACATCAAGTCGCCGCGGTTGGCGTCGATAGAACCCAGTATGCCGTTGTCAACGCAGTACTGCAACTCATGCTGGAAGGTGTGGCCGGCCAGGGTGCCGTGATTGGACTCGATATTCAATTTGAAATCGTTGACCAGATCATACTTCTGCAGGAACGCGTGACAGTTGCCCGCGTCGCAGTCATATTGATGCTTGGTCGGTTCCTTGGGTTTCGGCTCGATGTAGAATTGACCCTTGAAGCGAATGCTCTTCTTGTACTCCACCGCCATCTGCAGGAATTGCCCCATATGGTCCATTTCGCGCCCGAGATCCGTATTCAGCAGGGTGTCGTAGCCTTCGCGACCGCCCCAGAAGGTATACCCTTTGCCGCCCAATTCCTTGGTGATCTCCATGGCCTTCTTGACCTGGCTGGCCGCATAGGCGTAAACGGCGGGCGAAGGATTGGTGGCGGCCCCAGCCAGGAAGCGGCGGTGGCTGAAGAGGTTGGACGTGCCCCAGAGGAGCTGGATCCCGGTGTCACGTTGGAGTGACTTGGCCAACTTGACGATCTTGTCCAGCCGCCTATTGGTTTCCGCCAGCGTATCCGCCTCGGGGGCAATGTCTCGATCGTGGAAACACCAGAAGTTGACGCCCAGCTTGGTGAAGAACTCGAAGGCCGCCTCCATTGTCATCTCGGCCACGGCCATGGGATCATCGGACTGATTGTAGTTGCGAATCATGGTGCCGGGACCGAAGGGATCGCCTCCCAGGCCTTTGAAGGTGTGCCAATAGCAGACGGCAAAACGAAAATGATCGGCCATGGTCTTGCCGAGGACCTTCTTGCGGGGATTGTAATGCTTGAAGGCGAATGGATTCTTGGAATCCGCACCCTCATATTTGATTTTTGGCACTTTGGGGAAATACTTGTTCATGCGCGTCTCCTTTCGGGCATTTCGAGCGGTCCAAAAGGGTGGTTTTTAGCAGCAGGGGCCCTTGCTGTCAATAGAGAGGAAATCTCCGTGAGTTTGAAATAGCCGGGCGGTAGGATGGTGGGGGCAGTCTTGAGTGGATGGTCATCATCGGCTATTCAGCGACGGGTACGAATAGACCATGGTAGAACGAATCAAAATTTTTGTGGCTGAGTTTTGGGGAACCTTTGGCAGTATTGGCCCCTGGCTCATTATGGGGCTCTCTCGCTCCGTGTCCCTATTGATCTGATTCCTCAGGGAAAACCCGTCTCAGGCATTCTCTAGAATTGGTTTTATCGCTGCTTTCATGCTTAAGGCCCCTCTGCCCTGAGCCGATACTTCACTTCGTTACTCGGGGATGCTCTGCCGAGACCTACCGGGTGACATGTTGGCATGTGAAGGCATCTTGGTCGCCTTAGATGGGAGTATCTGGCATGAAGGCTCGGTGTTGTGCGCTGGTTGCGTTGACGCTTGCACTCCTCAGTCTCTCCGGCTGCGGGAACAAGTTTTTCGACCCGGCCCAGATCGGTCGGTTTCGTCCCGCCCCCGCTGTGAATATTATCCTCGATTCACTGGGCGTCGCGGAGGAAGCGCCCGTCGCCTGGGAGCATGGAGAAGAACCCCGGCTCGAAGATACGATTGCGGTCGCAGCCGATTACACGCTGGGCTCGGGGGATGTGCTGCGGATATCGATTTTTGAACTCTACGCAGAGGGGAGAATGGATGTCCAGGAGTACGTGATCAATGAGAGCGGCAAGATCTCTATCCCCGAGGTGGGCCTGCTGAGTGCGGGGGGAATGACGGAATTGCAGTTGGAGGAGCATATCAAGGAGACACTCCGGCCCGACCACATTCGCAATCCCTCGGTCTCGGTGATCTTGCTGAACTCCCGCAGACGCCGCTGCGCGGTGATCGGCGACGGCGTCGACCTACCGGGTCCGCAGATCATCCCCCGCTTTGACTACCGCTTGACCGATGCGCTGGCAGCCGCCCGAGGCCCCCGGCAGTTCAATGTGAGTTTCATCTATGTCTCACGGCTGGAACCTCCCGTAAGGACCGACGACCTGGTGGGCCACGAGACGCCGGTGGACGCGCCGCTCGCGGCCGCTGATCCAGCCCTCGTCGGCTCACGCTCGGATCAACCGGCGTTTCCGGTCGAGCGTCCGGCCGCAGGGCAGAAGGCCGTGAATCTCGACCGGCAGTGGCGTCGCTTTGAGCAGCCCTTTAATGTGGAACGTCAGATGCTGGGCATGGCGACGCCGACGACCCGAAGACTCTGGGACGAGAGTGAAAAGATGATCATGGCCTCGTCGATCTTTCCCAGGGAACCCCAGGGCTTGCCCTTGATCAGCGCCGCGGAATTTCAGCGGCTCAGCCGACCGAATCCCTCCGCGGCGCTCAATGGCTCGACGAATGGCAACAACGGTCCCCTGCGGGAAGTTGGATCCCTGCTCGATCCGGGAGGGGACCCCGCCGCTGATATCGAATGGATCTTCCAGGAGGGTAAGTGGATCGCCGTCCCCAGGCGCAGGCCGAGTGTCACCGCGCCGCGGACGGCCGTACCGCAGTCTTTTCCCGCGATACCGGCGCCGCGTGTGCGCCTACCTGCCGAAAGACGGATGCCGACCCCGACACCAGCGGCTGCTGCACAGATCGAGTGGGTCTTCAAGGACGGTCAGTGGATCGCTGTCCCCGCGGCGGGTCCCGCTGTCGCCGTGCCTCAGCCTCGATTTGAACGAGACCAACTGATCCTGCCCCTGGATTCGTCTCCTGCCCCTGCCACGGAAGGGTGGGAGAGTGCCAGGCGAACCCGTGTCATCAAGATTCCGGCGGACCGGCTGCGGACCGGGGACCCCCGTTACAACATCATCATCAAGCCCGGAGACACCATTCATGTTCCCGTGGACATGGTGGGTGAGTTCTACATCATGGGTAACGTCAACCGGACCGGTGTGATTAACATGACGGGTCGCCCCATTACTTTGATGCAGGCGATTGCGGCGGCAGGAGGCCTGGGACCGCTGGCCTTTCCCCAACAGTGCGAAGTGAGACGACGCCTGGGCCGAAACCGGGAGGAGGTCGTCCTGGTGGACCTGGACAAGATCGCCGCGGGCGAACAGCCGGACTTTTACATTAAACCCAATGACCTGATCAATGTGGGAACCCACTTCAGTTCCCGATGGCGGGCCGTGCTGCGTAATGCCTTTCGCGCGGCCTATGGCTTTGGCTTCGTGTACGACCGAAACTTCGCGGATGCCGACTTCGGCAAGGGATGGCCCAAGTGGCTGTAGCCTGATCCGCTCGTCCCGAGTGCGACACAGCACCAGATGGGCCGCTATGGAAAGAACCCCTGAGAGTTCAGCAGGATCGTTGGCAACGGCTCTCGGCCGTTGGCAGGGTCTGAGTGTCCACTCTTGGATAAAGATCGCCATCATTGGGGCGGCATTTTGGTGGGTGTTTCATGCCGAGCTGACCCGCGTCGTCGGCCGCTGGCTGAGCGATCCCAGTTGGTCCCATGGCTTTCTCATACCGCTGTTCAGCCTCTATTTTTTGCACCAACGCCGAGAGGACCTGCTGGGCCTGGTCCCGCGTCCCAACTACCTGGGACTGTTGTCGCTGAGTGCGGCCATCGCTTTCTATCTGTTTAACGTGGTGAGTCCCTCCGGGTATGCCTACTTTCGCGCCCTCTCCATCGTCGCTGCACTGGGATCGATCTGTCTGCTGCTGGGAGGCTGGCGACTGCTACGCTTTGCCGGCTTGCCCGTCCTCTATCTGCTTTTTGCCATCCCCTTGCCCCAGCGCTACTATGTCGCCATTACCATGCCCATGCGTGAACTGGCGGCGACCGTCGCCGCGGCCCTGCTCAACCTGACACGGTCGGTAGAGACCAGCGTGACGGGCGTGATCATCGATATCGTCTATCTGGGCAAACCCTTGGAGCCCTCGCTCAACGTGGCGGAGGCCTGCAGCGGCATGCGCCTGCTGATGGCCTTCTTGGCCCTGGGCGTGGCGATGGCCTATCTGCACGAACGGCCCTTCTGGCAGCGTAGCGTTCTTCTCTTGAGTGCGGTGCCGATTGCGATCTGCTGCAATGTGATCAGGGTCACGGTGACAGGGTTTATCTACGTGTTCATTCACCCCCAATATACGCACGGTCTCTACCACGATCTGTTGGGCATCGCCATGCTGCCGCTGGCCTTCGGTCTCCATGGGGCGCTGGCCTGGTTCATGGCCAGTCTATTCATCGAGGAAGGTCAGCCGGTCGAACAGGCGTTGATTATCAAACGTAGGGGACCGGAGACGGTGTAACGAGGGGATGGTGGCGGTAACTCCTATGGCGAAACGGCCGAAACCAGCGAGACTTTATCTGCAGCCTGCCTTCCTGAGCTGTGTCTTGGTGTTGTTGATGTCCGGGGCCGCCATGTCTGTGATGGTGCGCGGCTTGGGTGGGTACCTGGACAAAGAGCCCTTGCCGCTCACCAGGTCCCTGGAGATGCTGGACGAACAGGCCCTGCGCCCCTTCCGGGTCGTTTCTCGGCAACACATTGAAAACGAAGACGTGCTCGCGTCGTTGGGCACCCAAGATTATATCCAATGGGTCCTCGAAGATCCGCAGGCCCCAGATCACTCGCGCGCGAAGCGGGTGATGCTATTCGTTACCTACTATCCTCTACCCGACCGAGTGCCCCACGTGCCGGAGGAGTGCTATATGGGCGCTGGGTTTCAGCGGCTGGCCACGGATACGCTCACGCTGGCGCTGCCGGAAGAAGCGGGCGAACTACC
>JADFHU010000331.1 GCA_022567055.1 Planctomycetota bacterium | reverse complement strand
CATCTGCCTGGGAAAAAAAGAAAAAACTGCTTAGGTATTAATTCTTCGGTTCATTTGCTTGACCTGTCTCCGGAATGTGTGCATTCAGTGAGCGTATGCCCAGGAGCCTACGTATAGAGTATCCCGGTGCTGTCTATCATGTGCTAAACGTGGCAACTACCGTGAAGATGTATTCTTGACGGACACGATCAAGGAGGTGTTTGAGAATACGCTGTTTGCCGCCTGTGAGCGTTCCTCTTGGATCCTGCATTCGTATTGTATTCTAGATAATCACTACCATTTGGCCTTGGAGACCCCGGAGCCGAATCCCTCCGTTGGGATGCAATGGCTACAGGCAACCTTTGGCAATCGGTTCAACCGTATTGTCCATTCGAGAGGACACGTATTTCAAGGGCGCTACAAGAGCTTGGTCGTGGATCGCGATGCGTACATGGGGACGCTGTTGGACTACATCCACTTAAATCCAGTTCGTGCCGGTATTGTTTCCAGGGATTGCTTGCCAGACTACCGCTGGTCAAGCCTTTGGTGTCTGTATCGAAAGCGCAAACGTCCAGCATGCATGAACAGCTCGTCATGCCTTTACTATGCAGGGACCCTTGCGGACACTCCGATCGGGCGAAAGAAGTATGCAGCCTATCTGGATTGGATCTGTGAATCAGATGCTGAGCAGGCTAATGATACATTTAACCATCTTAGCCGCGGATGGGCCCTAGGCCCGAAAGCGTTTAAGTCGAAACTACTGGAGGATGACCATGTCCAGTGGGTGGAGAGTGTCGGCCGCGAAACCGAAGAAGCTCGTTCCCGCTACTGGGAAACTGTGCTTGCAAAGCTTTTCGCTTATCACGGGAAGACGGCGGCAGAGATTCAGTCTGACAAGAAATCGGCGTCTTGGAAGGTTACGATCGCGTACTATATGAAAAAGCACACGTTGTTGTCGAATGCTTGGTTGAGCACGCGTCTGAATATGGGGCGTCCACAGGGTGTTAGCCAGTATGTCGCGGCCTTCGAGGAGTCAAAGGGCCTCAAGGAAAGGGCATACAAGAAGATGATAGGAAGAATTAATACTTGACTCCTTTTCCCCTTTTCCTCGGTTCAAACCACCCTTGCCATTACTTCTCAATCCCATACCAGGTGAACGGTTACCAGGGCTTTAATCACTGAAGCTTCTCATCCAGTGGGGCCATTGCTCCGGCGTGACACCCCCGGCCAGAGTCCAGCGGTTGCGCACGTTGAAATTCCGATGCCACTTGAAGCGCCACAGCTCCTTGAGGCCGACCCTGCGCACCGTGCTGAAGTCCGCGAACACGCAGTTGATCGCGCCGAAGTGACGGTCGATGCACACGATATTCCACTCGCTGTTGGTGGTGGTGACCTCATCGCTGGCGGGTGGACCGGAGCTGTCACTGGGAAAGACATCCAGATAGGCACAATCCATGAAGAGCGGTACCTCCAGAGGCCTCTTGATCCGGTACCGGTTCTTCCAGTAGTTGTCCCCGTTGCGGTTGCAGAGCCACTCGTTCTGGCCGTAGCTGCCCGCATCCTGGATATCCGGATCCTTGCCCCGGATATTGCCCCAGCCCTGTCTGTCCCAGGACCAGGCGGAGCGCGCGAAGTGGCGTCCGTCGGCCATGGGTAGTTTGGCCGAGGGACAGAGGGCCAGCTCGCCCTTGGCCCGGTAGTAATCCAAGAGAGTCACGGGCCAGTCATTTGCCGCAGCACTGCCGTTAAAGACTCCGACATTGAAGATGCCGCCGTTCTCTTCGGTGTACATGTGCCAGATCAGGCCCCACTGTTTGAGGTTGGACTTGCACGAGACCGCACGAGCCTGGTCGCGGATCTTGTGCAGGGAGGGCATTAGGATCCCCATGAGCACGGCGATGATCGCGATCACCACCAGGAGTTCGATCAGTGTAAAGGCTCTTCTTGACATTTTTCGACCCTTCACTCAACGCTCAGGTATCCCTCCACGGGCAAGCAGGGGGTGCCTGAGCCCATCAATCCCATGGCATCGTACTAAAAATCTACCATTTAGCCCAATACTCGGTACTCTTAACATACCACAGACTCTGTAATAAGGCAACATGCGGCTCGATGTCAACGATGGCACTAGTTTTCCTACTTGACGCGGGGCTGGCCCCCGTGCGATGATTCAGACTTCAGCGCCAGCTAGAGGACAACTCATTGGAGTCGGAAAAATGCGTCGGACAACGATCTTCGCTTTGTCCCTGGTTATCTCCACCGTCGCCGGCCTTCTCACCGCGTCGCCGGCCGGCCCGGCGGACGACTCGTCGGTTCGCGTGGCCGGGATCGTGCTTAAGTGGATCCGCACCGACAAGGAGGCCAACTTCCGCCGTGCCGAGTCGATGATCCGCGAGGCGGCCGCGGGCGGTGCCCGAATCGTGGTCACTACCGAGTGCTTCCTGGACGGCTACGCCATTGCCGACAAGTCGATCCCCCTGGACGTGTACCGCGGCCTGGGCGAGCCGATCCCCGACGGGAAGTACTTCCGGCGCTTGCAGGACCTGGCGGCCGAACTCGACGTCCACCTAGTGGTTGGCATGATGGAAGCCGAGGGCCACCAGCGCCACAACACGGCCGTGCTGATCGGGCCCGACGGCCGGCTTATCGGAAAGTACCGCAAGCAGGAGCTGGGCCACGAGAGCGTGCGCAACACGCCCGGCGACGCCTCGTTGGTGTTTCCCACCCCCTACGGGCGCGTGGGCCTGATGATCTGCGCCGACCGTACCCGGGCGGACATCGTGCGGCGCTTCCGCGAAAACGGGGCGGAGTGGATGATTTGCCCCTCCGGCGGCATGTTCGGACCCAAGACCAACGACCCTATCGTCCAGGCCCGATCCCGGGAGAACGAGTTCCACGTGATTTTCGTCCACCCGGCCGAATTTCTGGTCACCGGCCCGGACGGCGCGATCCTCGACCGAACAATATTGGGCGATCGGCTGCACATCCCGCCGGACGAGATCGGCAGCGAGACCGACCGGAACCGAGTGTTCTATTTCGATCTGCCGCTGACGAACGGCAAGCCGCCGTCGGGCTGACAGAGGCCCCGGTGCCGCTTCGTGACCTCCGGCCCGGATAGCAGCTTCGCTCGACGGACACCACGTCCTGCAAAGCCTCCGCGACGCCCCGGGCAGCCGCGGCTGGCCGGACTGGCGTCGAGTCGCGCCTACTCCAACTTCCGGCGAATTGCATCCAGATGGGCCTGATCCTCTGTGCTGTACTTGTCTGGCCTATTGCATCGGCAGGGAACTTAACAGGGCCATTGATTACCTGCGGGAACAGGCGCGGCGATATTCGGTTCCTTCTGCGCGGGTTTCAAAGACCCCTGATGCCGTATTCTGCGGTGCTGTTGCGGTCCGAGTTGCGGTTGAGAAGCACAGCCTAGCGCCGTTCGACCCTGGCGGCCAGATAGATGCCAACAAGAATCAGTGCGGCACCGGCGACCTGTACGGCCGTGAGCGTCTCATTGAACAGGACGTGAGCCAGCAGCGTCGAGCAGATCGGTTCAGCCAACAGGGCAATAGCGATCATCGAAGCGCTGAAGAAGCGCAGCGCCCAGTTGTAAGTGGTGTGGCCGAGTATCTGGCTGACCAGCGCCAAGCCGATAAGGTACCACCAGATCGACGTTGAAAACCCGACGACCTGCTGCCCTGTGCCGATTGCTGCCACGGATAGAAACCCCGCGGCGGCCCCATAACAGACCGTCACGTAAACGCCCAGTGAATGTCGGCAGCGGAAGTTTCGGCCGATGAGCAAGTAGACAGCCAAGCCCACCGCGCCGATTGTCGCCAACACACCGCCGAGCAGATCGTTGGATGAATCCCCATCGCCTTCAAGCCCCCAGCCGATCGCTACCGCGCCAATGACCGATATCCCAATGCCAAGGATTGTCGCTGGCGCCAACCGCTCGCGAGTCATTAACGGGGTGAGCAGACCGACCCATAGCGGCGCGGTGTTGACCATCACGACGCTGATGGCCACGGACGTCAACTCTAGCGAATACACCCACGTGGCGAAGTGAATGGCAAGAAACAACCCGGACGTCGCGGCCAATGCCAGATCCCCGTACGTAAGAGCCTGCAACTCGGGGCGATGTTTGATCAATGTGGGGATCAGCACCGCGACAAAAGCGATGCCCATACGGTACGCGGCGATGGTCAACGAAGCCGCTTCCTGCTGGGCGTATCGTACAAGGATCGCTCCGGTCGACACAGCCAACGCTCCCACGGTCAACGTGATGTAGGCGTGCAGCGCTGGTTTTCCCTGATGGTCGGCCGGGGTAGATTTACAGCTACGCCATCGTTTCGAGCGCTGTGGCATAGTTGATCCCATCGCAGCAGGAGATGGTTTCCAAATCACTCCGTATCACGGACTATTCATTCTTCCAAATAATCTGATCGCTGAAAGCCTAACGTTACTACAAAACGAGTTCAACGGTAGTCGTGATCTCCATGTCAACCTGCATGGCTGCCTCGGAGCCCTGAGGTCCGGCCGGACTGGTCTGCATTTGACCGCTGAGGCGAGTTGTCTGATCTTTGCGCACCAGCCAGCCTGTCCGGCGGTCCACTGTCAGATCGGCCTGCGATGAGCCGGCCAGCTTGCTACTGACCGTGGCCTGACCCGTTTGAGAGACAATGGGTTCTTCGTTGATATCTCTCTTACCTTGGGCACGGATCCTGCAGGTGTTCTCCTCAATGGCTGTCACCGTATAGGTGGCAGGCATATCGACAGGGATCCCCGATCCTTCAGTCACTGCGAGAGATCCATTCCAAGCGGCACCCATTTGCACGGATTGTTCCGGCAATGTAACGAACAGGTGGGCCAGCAGATCGCGGATTTTCCCGATGCCGAAGACAGGGAACTCCTCCAACTGCTTTTTCAGGGCCAGGGCCCTGGCCTGGCGCGAGCCGAAGCGTTGGTTCGTACGTTCGATCGCGGCGTCAGCTTTTTCTGGGTCATCGTTTTTTAGTGTGATACCGTCAGGGGCGAATTCGCCCCGGAAACGGGCAATTGAGAACTAATAACATGCTTCATGCGTCAAAAAAGTGCCGCTCTTATGAAGGCAGGTTTTTCAGGTAAGGTGGTCTTTCAGGAGATAGTAGCTATGGCGGCTATAGATAGCTTAAAAGTGTTCCTTTGATTCGAAACTAACGAAATTACTGTCACACTAAAAAACGAAGACCCCGAATATGCCGGTGCGGTTTATCATGTTCTGAATCGCGGGAACTACCGTCAGGACCTGTTTACCGTCTCCGGCTCGGCGGCTGCGTTTGAACGGGTCCTTATTGACAGTTGTGCTCGATTCGGTTGGCGATTGTACGCGTACGTCGTCTTATCAAATCACTTTCACCTCTGCCTAAAGACCGTGGACGCCAATTTGGTCACGGGCATGCAGTGGCTCCAGAGCACATTCGCCAATCGCTTCAATCGATTCGTTCATGAACGGGGTCACGTATTTCAAGGTCGATATCAAGCCTTGCTTGTTGAAGAGGGTGAGTCGCTCCTGCGTGTTGTGAACTACATTCATCTTAATCCGGTAAGGGCTGGCCTCCAGACGATCGAAACGCTGAAAGCGTACTCGTATGGGAGCTTTCCAAAGTACTTTCAGAGAAGGTGCCCATCATGCCTGGATGCCACTGACTGGCTACGGGAGGCCGGAGACCTGAAGCGAACCTTGGCGGGCCTGCGTTGTTACCACAAGTACCTCGCGACTGTTGCGGAGTCCGATCCTCAGAAACGTGATGCTCTACATAGCGAATTATGTCGTGGCTGGTACATCGGAACACGAGAGGGCAAGAAGGCATTGCTCAAAGATATCGCGGCAGGTTCGCGGGTTGATGCCGATGTGGTCAAGGGTTACGGTGAGGAATATGCACAGGTCCTATTGCAGGAAGGCCTCGGCCGCCTGGACAAACGTTCCCAAGATTTGGCGTCTGATTTGAAGCTCGCAGCGTGGAAGGTTATTCTGGCAAGTTGGATCAAACTGCAGTGTGGGGTTGGGAACCGTTGGTTCAGTGAATACCTCTACATGGGCAGCATTTATAGTATAAGCAAGGCCGTTTCAGCAGAACTAAGTCAGGGTAGCAGACGAAAGCGGATGTGGCGGAAACTCGGAACACCTAAATCAAAAGCCTGATAAGCATATAGGTTCCTCTCAGCAGGCAACGTAATATAGACCAAAGTTGCCTGGTTACGACAGGCAGTAATGGACTGTTACCGTTTACTGAAAGGAACCTACCATGAAAAAGTCATTGTACTGTGGAATTGATCTTCATTCAACGAATGCTATGTATGTCATTATAGACGGGACGGACAAGGTCGTCCTTAAGAAGCGACTCCCCAATGATCTCACAAAGATCCTCTCAGCATTGGAACCCTATCGTACGCAGTTGAACGCAGCAGTGGTGGAATCCACCTATAACTGGTACTGGTTGGTCGATGGGCTGATGGAGGCTGGCTATCCTGTCAA
>JADFHU010000330.1 GCA_022567055.1 Planctomycetota bacterium | reverse complement strand
TCGGCGCGAGGGCAGACATCGTTTTACTCTCTCGACCCAGTTCGGGTATCGTCAAGGAGGTGGTGTTGGGCGCCGATGGCCTCCTCTCCGCCATCAAGGCGGGTGGCGTGGTGGTCGACACCAGCACCACCGAGCCCAGCGTTTCCAGAGAGATCGGAGCAGGCCTGGCTCAGAAGGGCATTGACTTCATGGACGCGCCGGTCAGTGGGGGCGAAGGGGCGGCCCGTGACGCGAGTCTGGCCATCATGGCGGGTGGGAGCGAGGAGGTCTTCGAAAGGTGCAAACCGATACTCGAGATCATTGGCGCATCGATCGTCCGGGTCGGTGACATCGGCATGGGAGGCGTGACCAAACTGGTCAACAACATGATCGTGGGGGCAACCTTCGCAGTCATTGCCGAAGGCTTCGCCTTGGGCAAGGCAAACGGCGTGGACCCGAAGGTTCTCTATGAAGCCATCAAGGATGGTTGGGCGGGGTCCAAGGTCCTCAGTGTCGCCGGGCCGGGCATCATCGACCGCAATTTTAAGCCCGGTGGGACCATTGACATCCTCTTCAAGGACATTGGTTACGCCCTCTCCTTGGCCAGAACACACAATGTCCCCGTGCCCATGACGGCTATGTCCGATGAGGTTTTCAAAGCGGCCCGGGCCTCGGGACGTGGCGGTCAGGCGCAGCAGGTCATCATCGAACTCTGGGAAAACCTCCTGGGGCTTAGCGCATAGGAGTCCAGCAATGATTGCCTTAGACTACCTTGAAAAGGGTCTCTACGCCATGAGTCGCACTCACTGCGTCAACACCATGAGTTCTAAACCATCGGCAACAGCCGCGAATAGAGCAGCGTAAAACCGAACGCAGTAAAGCCCAACGCAACCAACAAAACCGTCCATGTCTTGAGGGCCTCGCCCGCCGTCAAGACGCCCATCCGTGCCACGATCCAGAAGCCGCTGTCATTCATCCAGGATCCCACCAGGGAGCCGGCGCCAATGGCTTGGGCCAGGTAGATCAGGTGACATCCGAGCATCTCGGGGGTGATGGCCATGGCGGCGAACATGGAGGACGTGGTAATCATAGACACGGTGCTCGAGCCCTGGGCGAACTTGAGCATGGAAGCGACGCCGAAGGCTGCCAGGAGAATCATGATGCCCACGTTCTCTCCGCCCGAGCCGAACGCGCTCTCCACGGCCGTCTGGATGCCGGCGACCCGCAGCATCGCACCGAACGCACCACCGCCCGCCGTGATCAGAATGATGACTCCGCCGCTCATGAGGGCTTTGTCGACCGTTTGCGCCAGCTTTTTTAGCGGCATTTGGCGCTTCCAGACCAGCAGGGCCATGGCAATCACCGCCGATAGGAGTAGCGCCAGATTGGGACTTCCCAGCACGGCGGTCACGTCAGCGGCCGTTTGCGCCGGCCGGGGCGACTGCTCACCGCGGGCGAAGACCCCTTCGTTGAGCAGTTGTTGGGCAAGTGAGGTGGCCGCTTCGATGTCCTCCCTAATCCGGGCTTTGACCAGTCCTTGCGCCATCGCCTCGACGCTATCGCTGTACAGGTCTCTTTTGATAAGGGCCTGAGCCAGTTTCTGGGCGTCAGCTTCATCGTCGGCAATCTGGGCGCTCATAATGCTCTGGCTGCGCAACTGCGGATTCTCCGTCCCGGTGAGGATTCTTTTATTGAGCAGTTGTTGGGCCAGTGGCGTGGCCTTTTCGATGTCCTCCCTAATCCGGCCCATGACCAGTCCTCGTGCCAGCACCTCGACGCTGTCACTGTACAATTCTTCCTTCTTGACCAGGTCCTGAGCCAGCTTCTGGGCGACAGCTTCATCGTCGGCAATCTCGGCGCTCATGATGCTCTGGCGGAGCAACTGCGTCAGCTCCGCCCTGGCGAACACGTTGGCAATCGTGTGCGTCGATATGAGGAACACGGGCAGCAGGACCGGCAACAAGGACAGCCACAGGGGAGGCAGTTCTTCATCCTGCAGTGGATCCGGCTCCGGTTCGTCACTGTAGGGGCGCATGGGGACGGACACGAAACGACTGAGGAGCTTACATACGAAGAGTGCTACGATCGCAGTGGGCAAGGCGACCAGGATCCCCACAAAGATCATGAGTCCGAGGTCGATATTGAATTGGTCCGCCACGTACAGAGGCCCGGGGGTTGGCGGTACCAAGGTGTGGGTAATGGCGGCGCCGGCGCATATGGCCATGAGATAGAGCATGTAGTTTTTCTGAGTGCGTGTGTAGAGGGAGCGCGCCAAGGGGACCAAGAGGTAGAACACCGTGTCGAAGAAAACCGGCACGGAGAGGACAAAGCCGCTACCCATCAGGGCCCAGGAAATCCGCTTCTCCCCGAAGACGCTGAGGAACGAGCGGACGATGCGGTCCGCTGCGCCACTCTCCATGAGACACTTGCCGATGACCGCTGCCAGGGCAATCACGATGCCGATACTGCCGACGGTCGACCCGAAGGCCTCCGCCACGCGAGTGATCTTCTCCGCTAACGCGCCGGGAGACAGCAGACTGACGAGCATGGCCGCCGTGATCAACGCAATGAAGGCGTTGACGCGCAGGACCATGATCATGCCCAGGACCGCCACGACACCAATGATCAGAATTACGACTGGTTCCATGCGCATGCCTCCCTTGAATCTTGATAGGCACTCTTAGTCGAGCATCATATGGGGCGGAGTAATGACCAATTCAGGGACCACGGCCCGTGGCGGCAGCTTGGCGACCATGATGACACAGGCGGCGATGTCCTCCGGCTGGAGCATGGTCGCCCGCCGTTCGGCCGACGGGGGCTCCGGTCGTTGATCGACGAGCGGCGTATTGGTCTCCCCGGGATAGATCGTGGTAACCTTGATGCCGTTGGCCGCTTCCTCCAGATTGACGAAGCGACCCAAGGCGCCCGTGGCAAACTTGGAGACGCAGTAGGGCATGCCGGCCAAGGGCATGACCCGCGCCCCGGCGACAGAGCTGACGTTGACGATCAGACCCGCCCCTTTTTGACGCATGGTGGGCAGGGCCGCGTGGATGCAGTTGAAGGTCCCGGTGGTGTTGACCAGCATGATTCGGTCAAAATCGGCCGGGTCGACGTTGGCCATCATGCGCTTGGCCACGTTGATGCCGGCGCTGTTGACCAAGATGTCGATAGAACCCACCTCCTGGGCGAGCCAGGCGAAGAGGCTTGCGACCTGTGCTCGGTCGGTGACATCACAGGGATGTCCCTTGAGTGTGTTTGAGCCGGAGCAATCATCGACTGCTTGTTTGACTTTCGCGGCGCTGCTACCCGCGACGGCGACCCGGGCACCTTCAGCTGCGAAGGCTTGGGCGATGCCCAAGCCGATGCCGCTCGTCCCGCCCGTGACCAAAACAACCTTGTCCTGCAATTCCATGCTCGTCTTCCCTCCTATAACACTAGCCGCGGACCTCGACTTGGGCCAGTTTCTCGTAGAATTGGATGAGACCGCCATGATCATCCCCGGCCTTGCCATCGACCTTGAGGGCCTGCATGATCTCCATGACGCTACTGGTGAGCGGCAGAGGCACGCCGATCTCATGCGCGGTGTCCAAGGCATTGGCCAGATCTTTGATGTGAAGTTCGATGCGAAATCCCGGTTTGAAATTGCCCTTGAGGGCCAGCGGAACTTTGGCGTCCAGTACGGTGCTGCCGGCCAATCCACCTCGGATGGCCTGATAGACCTTTTCCGCATCCACGCCCGCCTTGGTGGCCAGCACCATCGCCTCGGACATCGCCGCGATGTTCAGGGCCACGATGATCTGATTGGCCAGCTTGGTCGTGTTGCCACTGCCGATGGCGCCGACCAACACGGCGGATCCACCCATGACTAGCAGGATGTCTTTGACCTTATCAAAGATAGCCTGCTTGCCGCCGACCATGATGGAGACGGTGCCGTCTACGGCCTTGGGTTCGCCCCCACTCACCGGGGCATCGAGCATCTCCACGCCCTTCTTCGCCAGCCTGGCGGCGATCTCTTGCGCGGCCAGGGGGGCAATGGAACTCATGTCGACCAGGATCATGCCCGCCTTTGCGCCGTCGAGCACGCCCTTGTCCCCCAACACCGCCACTTTGACTTCGGGCGAGTTGGGCAGCATGGTGATTACGATTTCCGTTCTCTCAGCGCAATCCTGGCAGCTCTTGCCCTCCGTCGCGCCGGCGGCGACCAATGCCTCGACCGGGTCCGGATTGAGATCATAGACGGTCAACGCGTAACCGGCCTTTACCAGATTCAGGGCCATTGGCCTGCCCATGATGCCCAAACCGATGAAGCCAATCTTCTTCATGATCCCATCCCTTCTCGTTCGCTTGGCCGGCCTTTTCCCGGGTACAGATAATTGCATGTTTTCTTGGCTTGCCGCGCGGCGCAGCGGCGTGCACTATAGGCATTCTTGTTGTTCTGTTCAAGGCTTTCTGTCTTAGAGCACCTAACATAATGAGTCTGCATTCGCGCGGCTTATTTTCTCTCTGGACGGCGTCAGGCTCCATCGACCATCCTCGGATGGCCTGCTTCGCCTTCCTTGCCAGAGAGAAAAACGCTCGCTCTCGGCGCGACGATCATTCTGTTAGGGGCTCTCAGAGAATCAACATGGCATCACCGTAGGAGAAAAAGCGGTACTCTTGCTCGATCGCATGTTGGTAGGCAGCCTTGATGGTGGCGAGATCGGCGAATGCGCCGACCAGGGCCAAGAGGCTCGATCTGGGCAAGTGAAAGTTGGTGATCAGGGAGTCGACCAGCTTGAAACGGTAGCCAGGCATGATGAAGAGACGAGTGGGGCCGTCGAAGGGGGACAATTCTGCGTCGGCTCCGCAGCCGACGGCGGCAGACTCCAGGCTTCGCACGGTGGTGGTACCGACCGCGAAGACCCGTCCTCCCTGTCTTCGCGTTTGATTGATGGTCTCCACAGCCTGCCTCTGAATGATGATGCGCTCGGAATGAATGGTATGATCCTCAACCCGCTTGGCGCTGATCGGCTTGAAGGTTCCCACTCCAACATGGAGTGTCACCCTCGCAGTCCCGATCCCCTTGCCTGTCAACCGGTCCAGGAGGTTCTGTGTGAAGTGCAGGCCCGCCGTCGGCGCGGCAATGGCGCCCGCCTGCTCGGCATAGATGGTTTGGTACCGCACTCTGTCCTTTTGAGCCTGTTCTAGATCGTGATTCCGAGAAATGTAAGGGGGCAGGGGTGGGAAGCCGATTTGGTTCAACGTCGTTTCCACGTCTTGGTCGGTGTGCACGCCGAGGAGGCACTCTCCCTCCGAACGCCGCTCGACGATCATGGCCGTCAGTGCCTCCTGTCCTTCCCTATCGAGAAGAACGATCTCTTCGCCGGGCTGGATCTTACGGATCCCTTTGAGTAGGACGGTCCAGGTGCCGCCGGCGTCTGCGCTGAGAAAAAGCCCTTCTAGCCCTGCGCCCGTCCGCCGTCGACCCAAAAATCGGGCTGGCCGCACCTTCGTGTCGTTGATGACCAGACAGTCGCCGGGTCTGAGGAAGGTGACAATGTCGCTGAATACGTGGTCGTGGAGGGTGCCGGTGCTTCGATCCAGCACGAGGAGGCGCGCGTCACTCCGCTTCTCCGGCGGATGTTGGGCGATAAGGGTTTCCGGCAGGTCGTACATCAACTCTTCAGTATCCATCGCCGCACGTTATCAGACGGAGCTCACCGGAACAAAAGAAATAGTCCCGTGAAAAGGGCCATGAGGCGCCATTGAAAACAGAATACCAGCGGAGAGACCAAGTCACACTCCCAGAACGCCGAATGAAAGGATCAGAGCCACCGTCTACAGGGTGGACGTTACGTTAGGCAAAAGGAGGCCGTCGCTATGGCACCTGACAGATGTCTGGAACAATCCGCCACTACGGTGGTCAGCATGGGCAAGTCTGAATTGAAGAAACGCATACGGAGTTTCAACGGACGGTTTCGTCTCGATTTTTCCGACGACTACCTCAACGGTGTCAACGCCGATCGACTCAGGCATATCCTGATGGCGGCAATGATCAACGCCAGGGTCCGAAGCTAAAACCGATTCAGGCGTCCCGGTCGGACCGGGGACCCCATGGACTCTGTAGGTTCGGTGCCCGGCCGTTGGCCCCGGAGGGGCGAATCTTACCTGACTCTCCCGGATCAACTCCGTTCAGTTCTCTCCTTCCTCAGGTTGGGCCAGACCCTCTCGTCCTGATCCGGTATCCTGTTCGTATTCCAGTATCCTCAATGTCCGATGCAGAGTATTTTCTGCTGTGGATTCGTCGTCCAGGGTGATCCAATGAACGAAGGGAAAGGTCTTGAACCAAGTCCTCTGACCTTTGGCCAGGCGCCGTGTGCTGATCTTGATCTGTTCGATGGTTCGCTCGATGTCCATTCCGCCTGCCAAATGGTCCACGACTTCGGTGTAACCTATAGCTGAACGTGCTTGCCTGCCAAGAGCGGGCTCTTCTGAGAGCAGAGACTGACCTTCCCGGCCCAGCCATCCCTTCACATCCTTT
>JADFHU010000329.1 GCA_022567055.1 Planctomycetota bacterium | reverse complement strand
AGTGTAAAAGCTCTTCTATTCACGGTATCATCTCCTATTTAGAGTGCCTATCAAAATGAATCGTCGCACTGAAAACGAGCGTTTCTGTGTCTGGCAAGGAAGGCGAAGCAGGCCGTCCGAGGACGGTCGATGGAGCCTGACGCCGTCTAGACGCAGAAAAAGCCGTTTGAATGCAGAGTCATTTTGTTAGGGGCTCTTAGGATACTTTTCGCTGTAGAAGGTCTTTATTCTCAACGCGATCAGGACCGCATCCCCGGTTCCTGGTTGAGTGATGGTCAATTTGACTGCCCAATTGAGACATCATCAGTATACGCTGCGTTTTTCCCGACGTATGCCAATCCATGATTTAAGAGCTCACCCCATGGCTCCCTACATTGGGGGGCGAAACGGGACTTCTAAGGCCTTATAATGGCGTGACATTGAACGCACTCTCTGCAGAGTCATTCTGTTAGGTGTTCTTAATCTGGTCCGACCCGGTTATCCCGATAAAACTACCGACCCAGGCCGTCCACCGCCGCTATCCACTTGCCATTAGCTAGCTGGTGGGCGTCCACGTGGTGGGCCGCCCGGGCTATCCAACTGTCGGGCACCCTGGCGAAGATTGGCTTCTGCACCATCTCCTCAGCATACTCGGTGGTGCTTAACCCGAGAATTATCGCACGGGGTTATTATGGAAGCTCTTCTTGTCTTGTCCCGAAGTGAAGGAGGGACTGGAAAAGCTGGATATTGAAACAGGACTGGGTGATAGGGCCCGGCCGTAAGCTACGGTCTCGTCAAGAGCAGACAACTCGTGCATACTGCAACGTCACGGCTTTTTTGCCGTGGGCATGGTGGTAGCAACCTGAAGTGTCTCTTATCTAGCCCTACCATCGCACAACTGGCGATGGGACAATGCAATTGAGATCATCTTAGCGGTTTGACTGCCCGCTGGACCCTGAGAAAATCCTCGATTTCACCGTCTCCGCGGACCCTCTGGACGGGTTCAACGAATGTTTTGGGTCTCTTCCATTTCCATCGCTCGACATGACCGTCCGCAAACGAGAAGCAGGCTCCCTGTGAGTGCCTGCCGGCGGGGAGATCCCACCAGCGGGGGTTGTCTGCGCCTGGCCAACCCTTCGGCGGAATGCCGAAGTGCGCATCAAAGATGCCTTCTTCGTGGACACCCACGAAGAAGAGCAATTGGGCAGGGGTTGGATCGTTGATCTCGGACTCCTTGGCAAAGCCCGGCGGGGCACCCGTTTCCGGTGGGTAGGGCAGGCCATTGATCGCCTGGCTCAGGTTGTAGCTCCGCGTCCGCCGAATCGACAGCAGTTCGCCTTCGGGGGTGCGTACCCGCGAGCGGTCGGAGGGACAGCGATAGATGTCCGTCGATCGGTTGTATTGAAACAGCAATCCGTGCTCGATATTCTCCGTGGTGGTGTCAAAAGGTGCCAGCCCGGCACACCATGTCATGTTGTTGCTGAAGCCTGGCGTCTGCTGAAAGGTCCCGGTGTAGGTGTAGACATTGCGGTTCGGCAGCAGGTAATCGTCATTTTCCGCCGAATAGAGTTTGGCACAGATCTGAAGCTGCCTGAGGTTGTTCAGGCAGGTCACTTCTCGGCCTTTGGCCCGAGCCAGCGAGAGCGCCGGCTGAAGCAGGGCGATGAGGAGGGCGGCGACCGCAATGACCACCAAAAGTTCAACGAGTGTCAGGGCTTGGGTGTGCCTTCCGAGTTTCCGGAGATCGTTTCTCCCGATGGACATGTTCGAAATCTCCTCAGGGATAAGTCTTTTTTGGATTCTGGGCCTGGAGAAATAGACTACCGCATAGATTTTCAGCGATCAACGCTGAAATCCGAGGACCTTACTGTCCCTCGGGTAGACCAGGGACAGGTCAAGGGCTATTTGTTATTCTGATGTCTGACACCCAGCGGCCCACTCCAACGGCTCCGCCGACGCCCCCCGCGCCGGCAATTCCACCCGCCACGCCCCCTCGCCATCCACCGCCCCCGATACGGCGTCATCTCCCAGTACCACCTCGACCACTTCCCCTGCCTTTCCCGTCCCAAACACAGGAACAGGTCGGCCTCGCTGCAGCACCATGTGATCACTGAAAATGCCGTTCAACTTCAACGCCGCCACCGCAACCGTCCCCAGCGCAACGGAAACGAAAATCATCGCGCAAAGAAATAGTCTAATACAGGAGTTCATGTTTTCCTCCTAAACAGGGCTCTTCCCAGACACATCATCGTTTTCTTAAACGCGTCATTTGGGGGCCAAAATGGTGCTTCTAAGCCCCTAAAACGGCGTGACATGTAGCGTAACTCTATGTAAGAACTTGACTTGATTTGGTCCGACCCCGTAATTACCCGTAATTACGCCCCGTCATGGCCATAGCTGTGTCACATCAAAGTAAAACCTCACCAATTCAAAGCCGACCCACACGCGGCTCGGAGAGTCTACATCTCCATGCAGGCTACAGAGGCTTTACTGGGCAAAATCCAAGCCTCCAGAACGCACGTGGCCCTCCAATCGTAACCTGGCAATACCCCAATCGCCTCATTACCGCCGATCTCATCACATGATGCGGCGCTACGCACACCCAAGTTCATCCAATGCAATTTCCAATACGCCTTCGAAACAATGGCTCCGTTTCAACCATGAGTTGCAGGCGGACGCTGCGCGATCCGGTGCAAACTCTTATTCGTTAGGTGGCTCTGCGCAAAGCGGGTAGGAGCCGATTTATTCCTTTACGAAAACCTCCGTCTCTGACGGAGGACCCGGATAGGTTCTACCGATCCGGCGAGAAGTGGCCTAGAATCTTCCTCCCGGGAAAGCCTGCTGTGGGCACCTAAGGAGAAAGACTCAATGCATGATGTTGAATAGCTTAACCCGCGTTCCCTGGGACTGAAAATACCATATCGTATTTGTACCGAAGTAGCGCAAGAAGACATTGTATGGCAAGAGGGGGGTCAAGTACGTGAAATACGATTGTGCCAGTACCGTAGGGTTTGAGTGAGGCAACGATTCGGCGGCACATCCGTGGAGAAGATGAGCAGGACAGCGGCCAGATATCTCTGGAAATGCATAAGGCACAACAGCCCCAGCGGGGCTTTCCCTACGTCAACGCCCCCTTTGAGGGGGCTTCCTCAGGCCCCCCGCTCTGCGGGTGGTCGATGACTTCTTGTCGATCCCTTATCCTCTTCCGACTTGGCTCTCATCTGGAAGGGTACGCTCTTTGCTATTGCGAGGATGATGGACGATACATGTCGCGACTACGAATAAGAAGACTGGTTGCACTATACGATAAAACAAGCAACTACATGGCGGGCAGGCATTAGAACTCCTTAAACGTCCGCATCCATTCGGGCCAGTCTTCGCCGCTCACGCCCCCCGCCATCGTCCACCGATTGGTGACGTTCCACTTGCGATGCCACTTGAGCGTCCACAGTTCCTTGAGGCCGACCTTGCGAACGGACCAGTCCAGGAACATCATGTTCATGTTTCCCTCGTGCCGATTCATACAGAAACGACGCATCTCATGACCCGTGCTTGCGTTCCACAGGCCGGCATGACCGTCGAAATTCGGCGGTTGATCGCTGGAGAGGGGCGTGGCACCTTGGATGGCGCAGTCGCCAAAGCTGGGAATCCGATTCGGATTCTTCACATTGACGTTCCCCCAAATCTGATCAAACTGGCGCCCGCCCCTCAAAACGTTTGCGTTGTAGAGGTACTGATTGATCCCGTAACTACTGGCAAAGGGTCTACCCCTGTTCGTCCTATCCCCACCGTCCCAGGTTCTCTCCCAGGCGCCGAATGGCATCTGGGCGCCATCGGTGTAGAGCTTCTTTGCGCGGGGACAAAGGGTAATCTTTTGAGCCTCATCCTGATGATACTGCTCCACCAGATCCCGCCAGGTCAGTATGTCGACAGGAAACTTGCCTTCATGGTCCTGCGTATACATGTGCCAAATCATTCCCCATGTGTGCAAGTTTGATTTGCAGACAACTGCAGCCGCCTGTCTCTTGACCCGCTGCAGAGCAGGAATGAGGATTGCCATCAGAACGGCGATGATGGCAATGACCACCAGAAGCTCGATGAGGGTGAATGCTCTTTGACGAAACTTCATGACACTACCTCCCAATCTATCTCCTAGTGCACCGAGGGCTGAGGCAACACGCTGCCCTGGTCTTCCTTGCTGCGTGCTGCAATCGTGCCTGCGCGGGCGAGCGGCACGCCGCTCTTCGACCCACTGACGGCGAACAAGCCACCGAACTAGTCTTACGGTTGGTATATTGTATAGAGTTTTGGGTACAATGTATAGAGTTTCAGAGTGATTTTCGGGTCTTTTGGACTCGTCAGTTCCGGCTTAGACGAAGGGGGGGTGGCATCGATGCACCATGCGGTTCAATACGGCACTAAGGGAACGGCCAGAGACGACCCGAAGATGAGCTGGAGAAGCGGTAAGTTATTGTTGTGCAGGTCCTCACAGCCTCCGAGACCTCCCCATGCCGGCTCTGGCGCACAGAGCCTGCGACCGAAACACATGGTCTGCCCGCCGGCACGAAATCATCGTGTTCGATTACGCGATCAGTTCATGGATCACCTGACCGCCAAACTGACTGAGCTGTTTGAAACGGCCCGCGTGATAGTACGTGAGGCGATTGTCGTCGAGGCCGAGGAGGCGCAGGAGCGTCACATGCACATCACGCAGCGGGTGCACGCATTCGACGGCTTCCATGCCCAGTTCATCGGTCGCGCCGATGGTGTGACCTCCGCGAACCCCTCCGCCGGCGAACCACATCGTCATGGCTTTGGCATTGTGATCCCGGCCATAGGACTTGCCTCCGCCGCGCAGGCCGTTATCCGGCGTGCGTCCGAATTCTCCACAGAAGAACACCAGAGTCTCGTCCAGCATCCCGCGATCCTTGAGATCCTTCAGCAATGCCGCGATGGGCCGATCCACGCTGCGGATCAAGGAACCGTGGGCCCGTTCGATGTAGTCGTGGCTGTCCCAGTTCCCGGCGTAGGCCTGGACAAAACGCACCCCTTTCTCCACCAGACGCCGGGCCAATAGGCATTTCCGACCAAAGGCATCGGTTTTTCTGCCACCAATGCCATACCTCTCCAGGGTTGCTTGGCTTTCGCCCTCGAGGTCCAGGATGCCGGGCACCTCGGTTTGCATGCGATAGGCCAGTTCGTAGGAACCCATTCGTGCCTCTAGCTCGCTCCGGCCCGGTCGCGCGTCGAGATGTTTCTGGTTGAGTTCATCGAGAAGATCCAGATTGGTCCGTTGCCGCTGACGAGTCACGCCGGGTGGCGGATTGAGGTCCAGAATCGGGCTTCCCTGGGGGCGCAGCGGTGTTCCCTGGAACTGCGCCGGCAGGAATCCATTCGACCAGTTGGCCGCCCCTCCCTGTGGGTAGCTCGAGCGGGGTAGGACCACGAAACCGGGCAGGTTTTCGTTGACCGATCCCAGGCCGTACGTGACCCAAGCGCCCACGCTCGGATCGCCGCCAAAGCGGTTGCCGGTGTTAATGTGATAGCAGGCGGTCGGGTGATTGACGGACTCGGCCTGGGCGCCGCGATAGAAACAGATGTCGTCCACGCTCTCCTTCAAGTGGACCCACTCGGAACAGATATCCGCCCCGCTTCGGCCGGCCTTGATGAATTCAAACGGGCTTTGCACAAAGTAGCGCTTGCCCGATGACATAGCGCTTTCTCTCTCTCCGGCGCGGGAGAATTCCTGAAGGTGGCGTTTGGTCAGTTCCGGCTTGGGATCAAAGGTGTCGATGTGAGAGGGCCCGCCTTCCATCATGAGGAATATGCAGTGTTTTGCCTTGGCAGGGAAATGGGCCTTCGACGCCGCAATCGTCGGCTGCTCGCCTCGTAACAGCGAGGTCAGTGCCACCGAGCCAAGGCTCGCTCCCAGTCCGTAGAGGAAGTCCCGACGCCCGAGCACGAATGAATCTGAGGGATGGGTGTTCATTGTTCGATTGTCCTATTCGGGCCTAATCTGGCCTAATCTGGCCTAATCGAGGTAGGCGAATTCGTTCAGGTTGAAAATCACCAGGCATACCTGTGCCAGGGCGCGGGTTCGGGCATCGGTCTGACCCGGCTGGAGGTCGGGGACATACCCTTCGTAAGCCGGCATGATCTCAATGAAGTCGTAGGGCTCTCCGGTCTTCTCGGCCATCACGGTCCGTACTATTTGGCTGGGGAATTCCTTTGTCTCATAGTGCTTGCGTGTCTCCTCCTGCGTTGCTTTTTCCCAGTGCCGCAGACAGGCCTCCACTTCGTTCGCTGTCGGGTGACGTCCCAAAGTCAGTTCAAAGGCCTGCTTCAACTTCCCCGCATCAGATGCGTTCCCATTCATCAGCCGCGCCGCAAAAGCAAGGGCACGATCCTGCACCTCTTCCCCGTTGAATAGTGCGAGGGCCTGAGGAGCGACGGTCGATGTCTCACGCAGTTCACAGGACTTGTCAGGGCCGGGGTGATTAAAGGTCTCCAGGAAGGGATCACGCCAGCCGCGGATTTTTTC
>JADFHU010000328.1 GCA_022567055.1 Planctomycetota bacterium | reverse complement strand
CTTATTCTGCGCCTGGACGGCGTCAGGCTCCATCGACCGTCCTCGGACGGCCTGCTTCGCCTTCCTTGCCAGACACAGAAACGCTCGTTTTCGGTGCGACGATTCATTTTGTTAGGCGCTCTAAGCCATGCCATACTGCTTGAGTTTCCGATACAGGGTCTTGCGCCCGATCCCCAAGAGTTGGGCAGCCTTTTCCCTGTTGCCGGCAGCTTCTTCGAGTGCGGCGCGGATGGCCTCCTGGTCGGACTTTGACGTTGCGGCGGACGCAAGTTCGGCGAGAGACTTGCGTCCCGACGGTGGCGCTGCGATCGCAGAGGCAAGCGGAGAAGTAAAGAGCGTGCTGGGCAGATCATCGACCTCAATTTGATTGCTGTCCAGCATGGCAACGGCACTATAGATGCAGTTCTGCAATTCGCGTACATTGCCGGGCCAGCTGTAGCCCGTGAGGATCTCTCTGGCATCCTTTGATACACTGGGGATCTTCCTCATGAGAGAGGCTGCGAATTTCTCCAGGAAATGGTCTATCAAGAGGGGAATGTCTTCCCTGCGATCGCGCAGGGGACACACGTCGAGACTCAACACATTGAGCCGCCAGAACAAGTCCCCCCGAAAGGTTCCCTTTTCAACCATAGTCGAGAGATCTTGATTCGTGGCCGCCATCACCCTGACATCGACCTTGATGGAGGCGTTGCTGCCCAGACGCATAAACTCACCCTCTTCGAGCACACGTAAGAGTTTGATCTGTGCGTCCAAAGGCAAGTCCCCGACCTCATCCAGGAAGAGTGTCCCTCCATTGGCGGCCTCAAATTTTCCCTCTCGACTGCTCTTGGCATCGGTGAAAGTCCCGGCTTCATACCCGAAGAATTCGCTCTCTATCAGACCGGCGGGAATCGCGCCACAGTTGACCACAATGAAGGGATTCATCTTCCGCCGGCCGGCTTGGTGGATGGCCCTCACCACAAGCTCTTTTCCGGTTCCGCTTTCGCCCGTCACCAAGACCGTGCCCTCCGCGACCGCGAACTTGTGCATCCTGGCGAAGACGGATTTTATCTTACCGGAGACGCCTACGATGTTGTCAAAGCCAAAGGTCTGATCGAGCTGATCCTCCAGTTGTTTGACACGGTGCGAGAGCGAGACCATCTCCAGGGCCCTGGCAATGACCGCGAGCAATTCGTCGTTGTCGAAGGGTTTTTGCAGGTAATCGAACGCCCCCTTCTTCATGGCAGCCACGGCGGACCGAACCTCGCCGTGAGCAGTCATGATGATGACCTTGCCTTCCCAATCAGACTGTGTTTTCAACTTTTCCAGACACTCCAACCCATTCATCCCCGGCATCATCATATCCAGCAAGATGACCCTCGGTAAGAAGACAGGATTGATTTTCAGAGCGTCCTCTCCCGTATGAACGACCTTGACCTCTGCGCCCTGTTTTTCGATCAACGCCGCAAGAATCCCACAGATCTTGGGTTCGTCATCGACGATGAGAATACGTTCTTCTGACATCTTATGAAGATCCTTCTTTGCCGGGCAGCGTCACGTGAACGACCGTTCCGCCCCCCGCAGCTTGATCAAACCACATGTCTGCCCCATTCCGCTTGACAATGTTGTGACATATGGTCAGGCCGAGGCCGGTGCCTTCTTTTTTGGTCGTGTAGAAGGGCTCGAAGACCCTTTCTAAATCCTTTTCCGCAATACCCTCACCCTCGTCCTCGATCTCGATGTGGACTCCCCCCGTTTGGGAACGGCCCCCCGCAGCACGGAAGATCCTGATCTTGAGCACGCCTCCGGTTTTCATGGCCTGTATGCCGTTCATGACGAGGTTGAGCAGCAGTTGGCGCAGCTCGCCAGGATCGCAATACACCAAGGGCAACGCCTCCTGACAGTTCAATTCAATCTGGACGCCCTGCTGACGGGCCTGTGCCTCGACAAAATGCAGATATTCCAACTCTCGCTGAAGGTCCAATGCCCTGGGCAAACTGTCGGTCGGTTTCGCCAAGGTCAACAGATTTTCGATGAGGCTGTTCAGACGGTCCACCTCGGTCAGCACTTCTTCGGCCAGGACCTGCTGTTTGCTTCCCGCCTCGAATTCATCGCCCAGAAACTGAACTGTGCTGCGGATGGCCGTGAGGGGATTGCGCAACTCATGGGCCATGCCTGCGGCGAATTGCCCCATCGTCGCCAACTGTTCGGCCCGAAACATGCGCTCATTCTGATGGAGCCGTTCCTTAAAGAGGATAGCGTTTTCAAAAGCCAGTCCGGCCTGTCTGCTCAAGCCCTGGATACGAGACAGGCCCAGCGGCGTCAGTCCATTGGGGTTCAGTTGCAGAAACATGATGCCAATCAGTCGATCCATCGATACCAGGGGAAAGGCAAAATCGATTGACTGGTCCACGAAAGGCTGAATCTCCGGCCCCAGATAGCGCATGACGTCACTATCCTCCGCAAAGGACAAGAGTTTGCGATTGGTCCGAAACCATGGAACCAAACGCCCCTGCACCGACAACTGGGGCAGCCCGTCGACAACCCCGTTCACGCCAACCGGCGACATAAACTTGGGTGATGTCGTTTCGCTGGCCAGAAAGACAAAGGCCTTTTCGACATCCACGAGTTGATGCAGCTTGCCCAGCAGGTTACTTGTCAACTGTTCGGGGTCAACGATCAGGAGTAGCGAATCGTCGAACTCATGCAACAGATCGCCGGCTTGCGTCGCCGGCTTGCGTCTCGTTGACCAGGGCCATTTCATCGTGGCACGCTTATACCATGCAGCCTAAGAAAAGTAAAACCGAGTCTAGGTCCTACTACCGGTAGAGCAAGTAGCGCTCTCGCATCGTGAGAAAACGCCTTCGTTCGCTGTCCCACCGAGCCACCAGAGCGTCAAGGGACCCGTGGCCTAAGATCACCTGATGCACATCCCGGGTCCCACACAGTTTATTGAAATGCTCGAGTCGCCACATGAGTAATTGAGGGTATTGACGGGCCACCTCTTCCAGGATCCGAATAGCCGACCGGTAACTCGTCAGTTGAGTGCGATCTGTAATACGAATACGCGCGCCAAAACATCGCAGTCCCTTGTGCTTCGAATGAGTGGGCGTAAACTGAGTCGGCTCGAATCGGACGCCGGGAAGACGGAGACGGTTGAGACCTTCGGTCAACGAATTGGCGTCGATCCAGGGGGCGCCGAACTGCTTGAAAGGCATCGTAGTGCCTCGGCCTTCCGAGAGATTGGTCCCTTCAAGCAAGGCCATACCGGGGTAGAGCGCAGCGGTTTCTAAATCGGGCATGTTCGGGGAGGGCCTGCGAAAGACCAGGCCGGTCTGGTCAAACCACATGTTTCGGGTCCAGCCCTCCATAGGCACAACGACCAGATCGGCCTCCACGGCGCCGGCCAGCCAACCCTGTCCATTGAACATGCGGGCCAACTCACCCACCGTCATTCCGTGGACCACCGGAATCGGATAGAGCCCGACGAAGCTGGCGTAGTCCGGTTCCAGCAGGTTGCCCTGAACGTTCGTACCACCGATCGGGTTGGGTCGGTCCAACACGACAAAGGTCTTGCCCTGCTCGGCGGCAGCCTCCATCGCAAGGGCCATGGTCCAGATATAGGTATAGAATCGTGTCCCGATGTCCTGAATATCAAACACCAGGACATCCACTGCGTCGAGCATGGAGGGTGTTGGTTTGGTGGCAGGACCGTAGAGGCTGTGAACGGGTACCTGGAAAGTGGGATGCATCTGATCGGACACCGCCCGACCCGCTCCCTGCGCCCCCCACCATCCATGTTCGGGGGCAAACAGTGAGACCAAAGTTGCCCCCGGCAACGCCCGAATGACTTGGGCGACAGGACGCCCCTGACTGTCAATGGCAGACTGGTTGGCGATAATGCCTATGCGCTTGTCGGCGAAGACATGCCGAAATTCCGAGACTCTATCGAGCCCGGTACGAACGGCAGCAGACCCCGCGCCAGCGGTCACTGCCAGTGTGAGGAGCAATACAACACTCTCTGACATGCGGCCCAATTTCATGGTTCTACTCCGTCAACCCATCCCAATGGGGTCGCCGAGACACCGGCGAACCCTGAACGTAGTTATAGCCTAAACGATCCCGCCGCGTTTGACTATGAAGTCGCGCATCTGCTAGAATAAGCACACGATCTAGGGCGTACTGTTCAAGGCTCTTTCTGAAAACTCGATCTGGCTTCCCCTCGGGTCTGAGCCTCGGGGTCGAAGACGGGCCGACGACGGAGTTTTCAGACAGAACCTAGCCCCAAAAACCCTTACTGTGTGGCGTACCTAAGGAAAGGATTTCATCATGGCAACCGTGAATCGACGACGATTTATCAGGCAGTCTGCTGCGGCCCTTGCCGCCGGGACCCTCGTATCACCCGGCCTCCACGCCGCGACCCCTGACACGACCGTTACCCCGCGCGGCCTGCCTATTGCCGTTTCCACCTATTCCTTCTGGCGTTTCAAAAAAAACATGAAACTGCCCATCGAGACTTGCATCGACGAGGCCGCCCGTTTCGGATTTGACGGCGTGGACATTCTACATGTCCAGATGGAAGATGAATCGAACGCCCATCTCCAGACTCTGAAGCGTCGAGCCCTCATCAACGGCCTCGATCTGTGCTGCATGTCCACGCATCAAAGCTTCATCTCCCCCGACAAATCCAAACGGCAGAAGAACATCGATGACACCATTCACTACATCGAGCTTGCCTACGCCATGGGCATCCCCATTATTCGTATCAACACCGGTCGCTGGGGAACCAGCGCCAGCTTCGACGCACTCATGGCCAATGGGGGCATCGAGCCTGTCCTGCCCGGCCACACCGAAGAAGAGGGGTATAAGTGGGTCATCGACTCCATTGAAGCCTGTCTGTCCAAGGCGGAGCAATGCGGGGTCATCCTTGGACTCGAAAACCACTGGGGCTTATCGCGCACGCCGGAAGGCCTCCTCCGCATCGTCAAGGCCATCGATTCCCCTTGGCTCCGGGTATTGCTGGACACCGGCAATTTCCTGGAAGACCCCTATGACAAGTTGGCCCAATGCGCATCCGAGGCCGTGTTCATGCAGGCCAAGACCTACTTCGGCGGAGGCATCTGGTACCGCCTGGATCTGGACTACGGGCGGATCGCAGAGATCATGCGTCGGCACAACTACCGCGGCTATGTGTCACTGGAGTTCGAAGGACACGAGGACTACCACACCGCTCTGCCCAAGAGCCTGGCCTTGCTACGCGAGGCCTTTGGCTGAGCAAGACGTGACGCGCAAAAGTCGGCTCGCCGGCAGAGGGTCAGATCCCTGTGCGACCCTAAAATGTCCCCTTATTTGACTCCGATCCATTATCTTGACAATCCTCGCCGGGGCGAATGGAACAACGGTGAAAAAGACGTCGCTCAACTGGGACCACCCGCCGGCCAAGTACCAACTCGCAGACGATGAGGTCCATGTCTGGCGCTTGCCACTCGACCTGCAAGCCGTCGAGCTGGATGCCCTCGGGCAGCTGCTGGCCGCCGATGAATTGGCGCGGGCCGAGCGATTTCGTTTTCCCGAGCATCGTTGCCGGTTCATTGCCCGACGGGGTTCGGTAAGAACCATTCTCGGCCGATATCTTGACGTCCCACCCCAAAGTCTCATGTTTGGTAAAGACAAGGACGGGAAACCTTTTCTTCTGGCAGACGCCAAGTCTCCACCACCGACCTTCAACGTCTCCAGTTCCCAGGATCTTGCGCTCCTGGCGGTCGCACGGGACCGTAAACTCGGCGTGGATATCGAACGGATGGATCCGAAGCATGCGGACAGGCAGGTGGTCAAAAGCCACTTTTCCTCAGTTGAACGAGAGGCCCTCGAGAATCTTACCGAATCGCAGTGGCTTAATGCCTTCTTCCATTGCTGGTGCCGCAAAGAGGCCTTCATCAAAGCCGTCGGCAAAGGACTAAGCCTTCCCTTGGATCGCTTCGCCGTCTCCGTCGGATCCGATCGACCGGGCGAACTGATTGCGCTCGATCCTTCCCTCGGATTCCATCTCCGCGATTGGTCTCTTCACGATTTGGCGCCCCTCCCGGGTTATGCCACAGCGCTGGCGGTTCATGGACCCACCCCTCTCATCAGCCACTTCCAAGGACGAATTTGATTGCACGACGTAAGGGACCGGGGAGCACAGCAGAGCAGCGACTGACCACCGCATCACTACGCTTGCAGTGAGAAGTTGCGGAATCACTCTTCTGGCCCAAAAACCGCCCTTAAAACCCCATCCAGGCTGATTGATAACAATAGGCGACCACCTAAGAAAAAAACGTCTGGACCTGGGCCTCAGCCAGCCAGAGGCCACAAGGCTCGGCGTGTCGGACTGCACCCTCCGTAACTGGGAAAAAAACCACTACAGTCCAAAGACGAAGTATCTGCCAAAGATTATCCAATTTCTTGGCTACACACCCTTATGAAGCGAAGATTCTATACAGATACGCCACGAGATCCGCACCTCACGGGGGAATTGTTGAAAAAAAAAGCAATGGTAAAGCCG
>JADFHU010000327.1 GCA_022567055.1 Planctomycetota bacterium | reverse complement strand
GAGGGATGGCCGCCTGTCGCGCCTTCGTCGGCACACCGCCACGTGACCAGCGTCAACTATTCTTTCCCTCAGCGACAATTGGTTTTACCGGTTACGATTCTCATGGGGTTTCCCCCTGGGAGGGACCCCCTAGGGGGTCGAAAATTTATCGGACCTTTCTCTGGCTTTTCTGGGCTGCTTCCATGCGATAGCTTTTGAGGTTCAATTCCAAGATCACACTGTGGTGAACAAGACGGTCTATGGCTGCTGCTGTGGTCATGGGATCTTTGAAGATGGATTCCCATTGCGAGAACGGCAGATTGCTACTGATCAGCACACTACCGCGTTCATAGCGATACGCCAATAAGCTAAACAAGACCTCCATCTCTTCCCGGTTTTGCTGGACATAGCCTATGTCATCTACGATCAACGCGTCATACTTCGAGAACTTCTTGAGGATCTTATCGAGCGATAGATCCCGTTTGGATCGAAGTAATTCTTGGACTAACAGACTGCATGTGCTGAAGTACACTTTGTGGCCTTGCTGGACGAGTGCTTGGCCAATGGCACACAATAAATGCGTTTTGCCACTGCCGGGATTACCAAAGGCTATGATGTTTTCAGTGCGAGCCAGGAATTGCCCGTCAAGAAGGCTTCTTATCTGTTGGACCATTTTGGCCGGCAGACGAGTGAGATCGAAGGTCTCCAGACTCTTTTCTAAAGGCAGACGCGATTGACGTAATAGGCGACCAATCCGATTCTGTCTACGACACTCGATTTCACATTCAACAAGCCCTTGAAGATAGGTTTGATAACTGAGTGTCTCTTGAGTGGCCTGTTGAGCATGATCTTCATAATGCTGCCGTATGGTGGTTAGCCGTAACTCTGCCAGCAAATCATCCAGGCTAGGGCGGTGCTGTTTCTTGTTCAGTGCCATCACACCACCCTTTCCAGCAGAACGTCATAGTCTCTCAGGTCAATGGCATCCACCTTCACCTCCGTGGCGGAAGGTAGCTGCTGAACCGATGCCAGTTGCGCTTTGACTGTTTCGTAGCGGATGGGTTGATCATTATGCCAGAAGAACATCAAAATACGATTGACGTGAGTCTCAGACTCTGTGGCCGCTAAGTGGAGTATCCGTAAGTATTCCTTGGAAGCCTGACGGATGCTGTGTTGAGCTGCTAATTGATCATAGGCAACGCGAAAGTTACTGGTCGGGAACATGCTGCTCCTGTAGCGATAGTTCTCGAAGGCTCCGGGCTTGCGAACCAGCCAATCAATCACATGGCGGTAATGGACCCGGTGCTTGCCGTCTCCATGGAGTCTGGGCATGCGGTCGACCAGTCTTTGGGCATACCAGATTTCAAGATGCTCAGCACCCACCCGTACTTCAACGTTTTCCCTGAGAAGGCGGCTATGCACGGAATAGGTATTGTTTAAGATATGGATGGTACTGGATCGACTCACACGGACTTTGTATATGCGTTTATCATCAAGCCGAGTCTGAGGCAGAGACTTCAAGAGAGGCCGTTCCTCATCGAAGCGTTTGGTCCTGCCGGCATTGAGTTGATCAAACAGTTGTCGCAGAAACATCTTATAGTCGTTTAAGGTGGCAAAGTCTCGGCAGCCTCGAAGCATTAATGCTTGATCTAAGGCCCGTTTGAATCGATGGTGACTCTGTTCGACATCCCCATTTTCATTCGGACATCTTGCTTGGATCTTGCAGCCCTCAAAGCCATAGTAATTTTGCAGAGCCTGATAGTGCTGAGTAAACTCCTCGGGATGACTGGGTTTATTGACCGCCGCAGAAAGACGGTCTGTTCGGTGTTGCTTGGGAACACCCCCCAATTGCCACAGGGCGTTCTGGAGGCCTTCACTGAGACTGCCAAAGCTCTCTGAGAAACAAATCGTCCCTGTTTCCCAGTTCGAATAGGTCAACACAAAATGATAGATCATGTGATCGAATGGGATCCCCGCAATCATCACGCCTAGACAATTCATATGGGTAAAATCGGACTCGCCCAGGATTCCAGGGTGATGGACTTGCGGAAAGAAGACCTCTTGGGCAGGTCCCTCCGTGGCCCTCCAGATCTTAACCCGTCGTTGTAGTGTCCTGAGCTGTCCATCCTGGTACTTGCCCGGGAAGTCCCGTTGCATGGCTTCAAACAAAGTCTTGGCCTCCAAGCCGGGATTGATCTCTAACTGAGCCCTGACCCAAGGCCAGTCGTCTCCAAATGGATCCTTTCGTGTCCGCCATGTGTGAGGTTCAGCGACTTCACTAGGCAGTTGCTCCAGGTCTCTATACTTCCTGGCGGTCTTCTCAGTCATGCCCGCTTTGGCAGCAGCGAGGGCCAGTGTCTTCTCTTTGTTGATCAACGTCATAAGCATTCTCACCTGTTCATCTGTGACCACTTGATACCCCTTATGTTTAAACACAAGTCCGATATCAAGCAGTCGACAACATTACCTCAACCGGTAATTCCAATTGTCGTTGAACGGTAAAAATAATTGTCGCTGATCATCGGAGGTACTTTTTAAAGTCATTCTTGGCCTCCACATTCAACGAGGACACGCTGACGAAAGTTGCCATTATTACGGTAACCGTAGGCTCTACGCTTGATAAGTTTGAGCTTGTTGTTGATACCTTCTACTGCACCATTCGTTATCTTTCCCGAACTGAAGTAGTTCAGTATCCATTGCTCCCAATTGTCGAGTGTCGTCAGAAATGGTTCCAGACTCTTGAGCCCGGTTTTTCGTACCCTTCTCTTCCAAGCTTGAAGTTTCGCCTTGGCCTTGACCCGGCTTGTCTCTGTTTCGAAAATGCTACGAAAGTCTTCTTTCAGCTTATGGCATGTCTTCAGCTCAGGACACTTCATGTACATCTGTTTCAACTTCGCCTTCTCCTCTTTATCAAGATTGTCCTGATTCTTAACCAGAATCCAACGAAGCCCTTTCAACTCGTCCCGGTCTTCCTTGCTCATGGTTCGCTGGATTTCTCGGCGACATTTTGTAAGGGCGTCATTTAGGTTTTTCATGACGTGAAAACGATCTACCACAACCTTTACGCGTTTTGGAAGTGCTTCGGTCACGGCTTGGTAATAGCCTTCCCACATGTCTATGGAAACATACTTAATCGAGTTACGAACCGAACGCGGAAGTGCCTCAAAGTACGCTACAAGCGTCTCTTTCAGCCGATCATCAAGAACTTCGATCACACGCCGGCGGTCAATATCCGTGATCACACAGACGAAATCACGGTGCCCCTTACGCATCGAAATCTCATCTATGCCCAGAACGCGGATCGCCTTTGGCCTACCCTGCGGGTCTACACAAGCCACGGCATAAGAATCATAGATCTTGCGAACAACGGTATCCGAAACACCTTCGTGTTTCGCGACGGCAGCGTGGCTTCTTTCTATACATTGGTCATAGATGTACTGCTCATATCGCTTGGTGAAGCGCATGCCAAATTCAACGAAAGAAAGACGCTCCGCGAATGGCTTGCCACAAACGCGGCACTTGAACCGCCGCCGAGGCAGGACCAAGTAGACGTCCCGGCCAAAACACGAAAGATCTCTTACTTCAATGGCCTTCTCAGAATGCTTGCGCGAAGACCGGACCCCGCAAGCGGGGCACCTTGCTGTTTTCTTCTCATGCTCAAGGAATACTTCTATTCGATTCGGTCCCTTGTCATACCCCGTTACTTGAACATGCGAAAGATTCAAGATGTCCGTTAATTCGCGAACCGCCATAAGCTCTATGCCTTATCCTTGCCATAGATATTATCGGCCGCTACGGCTGTCCTTCTCCACCCTATTTGACCCAATTTGTATCACATTATAAAACGATGAGCCCTTTTACTTTTTAATTTTCTTCTTTCGATGCCAATAATTTTACCAAATTCGGTGCTTCTATCACCGCCTGCTGTTGGCATGCAGGAAAGTCTATTCGACACTTGGGATTAGGTCAACAACTTGGGGAAGGGGACTCCAGCGGGTAGGAAGGATGACCCCATATTTTTGGCGCGACAGAATCAACCCCAGATTCGCAAGTCGGTATCTACCCCCTCCGGGGGAGAAGCTTGAGCCCGCCTAAACCGTCGTAAACCACATTCGACGGTAGGGAGTACAGACCCTGCCCGCCCGCCAAGCCTCCGCCGCGCCCCGAAACTCGCTGGACCAGTACAGGAGGGACAGGAATTCGCATTACCCTTTGTTCCCTTTCTTTGTGTCTATGCGTGATAGCCCATTACCCGAGTGACTTGTCATTCAAAGCTCTCTCCCATTGTTCGAGCTGGGAAATTGTCACACCGACGCCACCGCATACTATGGCCAAGATGTTCTGTTTGCCCGACAGAAAGTCTGCCTCTTCATATAGAGCAGCCAGGGAGGCCCCGCACGCAGGTTCGACGAGCAGACGGTGGTCTTGAGAGAATCGAAGGCACGCAGTGACCGCTTCTCGATCAGAAACGACATGGCTTGCCACTTCATGGCGGTAGCACCATTCATACGCAGCGCTCGCCACTTTCTTTGCGCCTAACGAGGTGGCGATGCTCTTGATGTCCTCGATTTCAACGTGCTGCCCCGCCCTCAACGACGCAGCTAACGAATCGGCTCCTTCGGTTTCGACGGCGAGAATGGGCACATGGGCCATATCGTTTCTACGGAGACCTTCGATGATCCCACACAATAAGCCACCCCCGCCAACGGATAACACAACCACATCAGGCACGATGCCGGATTGCCTGACTTCGTCTATAAGCGTTGCGTGTCCCGTCCAGATTAGAGGATTATCGAAGGGGTGTAGGTAGACGGCATTACTCTCCTCAGACAACTGGACAGCATACGTGTGCGCCTCTTGCCATATTCTGCCGTGAATCTTGACTTGCGCCTCTTCCTGGCGAAGCACCTCGAGGGCCTGCTGCGACGTAGTCTCCGGTACGACAACGATAACGGGCATACCGAGCTTCCTGCCGGCATACGCGACAGCTATTCCTGCGTTCCCGCCAGAAGAACTAATGAACCTCTTTGCTCCTTCGCGTAAGTATTCCTGGCAGGCGTATCCTATCCCCCGCAACTTGAACGAACCTGAAGGCTGCAAGGCTTCCATCTTCAACCAGACATTACCCTGGACACCTGCAGAAAGAGGCACTGATTCGATCAGCGGCGTTTCAATATGCAGAAACTCAGGCCTCATCATTCTTCTCCATAGGTGTACGAATCTTCAGCGTGAATGGCATAGTTTGTCTTGTCCCCCATACCTCCCATACACCAAACAAGCACCGCTTCGCCGAGTGAAATGACAAACCATCGTTGCTTGCGGCTATGCTGCGCCACGGTACACAAATTAACTTCAACGAAGCCCGACAGGCAATCCTTGTCCGTATCAGGATTTCTCCGAAGCGTCCAGGATCAACTAAGAAAAGCATCGCGTAGTGCCGTGATGTGTTCCGGGCCCGTTCCACAACACCCGCCCAGCATTTTGACTCCCGAATCCAGCCACCCTCGCGCCTCTTCAACCAGACCCGCCGGAGAGATGACATCGACAAATTGCCAGTTCGGCTTCTCAAAATAACCCGACTCCGGATACACCCCAAGGTGACCCTTCCAACGAGCCCGCACCATCTCGATCGCGCGCGGTATCGTATGAATTTCGCTGTGCATGATGTTGACCATTGCCGGACCCATCGGAATGAGCGCGTCCAGTGGCACATCAAAGCTTATCTCCTGACGGGAAAAACTTACAACCTCCCCGCTGTCTGGATGCTCGCTACAACTCACACCAAGCCACACCGGTAAACCCGTTTCCAACGCAGCCTCCATCGCCAGAGGAGAATGCACATCATCCATCATCGTTTCAAGCACAATGATATCGACGCCACCCTCATATAGAATATCGGCAAGTTCACGATACGCGTCCATCTCAACATTTCTCGCCGGGTACGCCGTCCAGTCAAACTTAGCCGGCGAGGGCGAAATAGAACCAGCCACAGTGATGCGCTCATCGCCTGAGCTCTCCCGGGCCCGCAACGCCGATTGGACTGCCTGCTGATTGATTTGAACTACCTCATCACCCACGCCCGCACCTTCCAACATCATTCGGTTAGACCCAAAAGTATTCGTAATGATGACCTGCGCACCTGCCCGAATGTAATCTTCGTGCACTTTCTGCACCGTGTCCGCATGCAACCGCGCCGCCGTCCCGCTCCAAGATTCCAAATTCATCGGCACGCCACGCCGCTGCAATTCAGTGCCCATGCCACCATCAATAAGCAGCACATCCCCAGCATCAAGCGTTTCTTTCCAGGTGTTTCCCATCGAATCTTCCTTTCAAGGTGCTTCTGTCAGTCCTTGTTACTACCCACTGTACTGCCAGCTTCATTTGGTTCCTTTCTTTGCTGTTGACTAAACGCTTATGGTGGACTTTTGGATGTCAAGGGCCCGTCGGACGAGCAACAGGCCTTGCATACATGCCGCTTTATCGGCTCGCGGAGCGCTTGAGCCTACGGCTCCAGGGATTGTACCTATGTTTCCGCTTTGTTCCAAGTGCCGCGAAA
>JADFHU010000326.1 GCA_022567055.1 Planctomycetota bacterium | reverse complement strand
GAATGGCACCACGGTGCATTGGTCGTCAAAGAGGGCGCGAACCTTAGGGTCCCGAACACGACGCTCTACAGCGACGGTCTCGCCGATGGGGTCAACTCGGGTGATGACGACCCCTACAACGTGACGCCCGGCGTAGACGTGAGCATTGGACGGCGTGCGACGAGCAACGACCGCTTTTTCTTCGGCTCGATCGACGAGGTCCGGATCTTTGATCGTACTCTGAGTGCCGGAGAAGTGGCCGGGCTCGCGGGTCGAACTGAGCCCTTTGATAAGCCCTAGTGTGTGATAGCTTCAGTGCCGCAACACGCATGAAATCCAAGGGGCCGGATCATCCATATGATCCGGCCCCTTTTTATGAGTGACGTCAAGGAGTTGATGCTGTCATTCCGCTATCTCTGATTAAAGTAAGAAGGTGTTTGGAGGATTGGACATGAAAGAGGTGCTGGCAAGATCCCCGGCGAGGAAAATGGCGATGAGGTTTCCAGAGCTTCTTACCTCCACCCAATTCATGGGGCTTTCTGCCCTCGTGCTATGCTCATGGAGTCAACCCACTCATGCCGAGACCGTTACATTCACGGGCTTCCCCACTTATTGGTTGGGCGCCACACTGCCTCGCGTGGATGGAAAAACAGTTTTTTTAAAATCATCTGGCGAGACCTGACGCTGTTTCTGGTGTGGACTCGGAATTTCCCAGGGTGGTGGAGGAGTCCTCCGCGGAACTGACATTCGATCCCGTCAACGGGGGTGAGGTCAAAGGGACGCTTCGATCCTGTGGCTGGAGAACGGTGCTTGCTGGGACCCACGGATTTGGCTTTGGGGGGCAGCGGTGTATTGTCCCATAAACCCGGCATCTCTGACTTGGATTGTCGTTCCGTACGAATCCGCTGGGGGTTGCTCGCTGAGGGTTAAGTTCTCTCCCGGTTTTTTCGAAAGATAGAGTGAGAAAGACTTTACACTGGATATTCTACCTATCTTGACAATATCTTGTGAGACTCTATACTATAGAAAGTTTGAATGGACCGGTGGAGCGGTTACCTTCGTTTACGACAATGCGGAAGTCTATTCCGTGGATTCAGGAGGCTGAGACGATGAAAGTGCCCATCATGAGCGTACTCGACAGATTTCGCAGGAGTTCTTTTTTCGTGTTCGTCGTTCTCTTGGCTTTCTGCGCCGGCTTGATCGCGCCTACGCCTCTGAAGGCGGCAGTGCAGGAAAGAACCGGGAAGCCGAAAGAGAAGACCCTAAAGCAGATTCTGGAGGAGCTTCGCGTCAAAAGGAATCCGCCTATGGTTGTCGCCGATCCCAACGCGAATCAGAACATCGGGATCATGTTTCGATGGGGTCTGCCAGCGTACGAGATGGGCGATGCTCGAAGTCTGACACTCGCCCCCCAGCAGTCTCTGGGTGGTCGCGCCAATCCCTTCGAGGGTTCGAAGGCTTTCGGTGGCGTCGATCCTTTCAAGCCGGAGACTCGGTTCAAGCCGGAGACTCGGTTCAGTTCACCGAGTGCGCTAAACCGCTCGAACGGATTGGGCCAGTCGCAAGTTTTGGAGAGAAAAAACCCCTTTGGGGCCTCTCAACGGTTCAGCGGTTCGCCTTTCGGGAATGCGTCGATGTTTGGCGCCTCACGGGCACGCACAAGCTCTGAGACATTCGGCCGCAGGCATCCGTTTGGGTCGGGGCGAGGAGGAGGATACGGTAGCGCCAGTGGAAACAGTCGCAACGAGCCCTTCGGGACGTTGCGACCCTTTGGCACTACGAGTCTTGCCGCCAGATCGTCAAGGTTTGGCGAGTATACCCGCGCTCGCAGCTTCGGTGCATCTTCCGGAACCGGTCAATCCTCACAGCTCTATGGCAACCCAGGATCCAGTTACAAGAGTCTCTCCAATCGTTCCAACGCATTCAACCGGCCCAGCCCTTTCGGCTCCACCGGCTCATCCAATGGGAGTGCTTCTCCATCCGGCCCTATGGTCTTCGGAGGTCGTTAGGCGACGCCTTTGGGCGAACCCTTACATCACGTCCTACGCTCTGTCATGCTCGACTCAGCAAGAGCTTGATTACCAGGGCAGCCAACGCGACGTTCAAACAGATGCGTATGAGACGATCGCCTCTCTTGACCGCGAAATGGGTTCCAATCCAGGATCCGGCGACGCTGCCACCGGCCAGCGCGATACCCGGCACGACGGCGACATTGCCTTGCCCGGCATAGACGGTGAGGGCGACGACGGTGTAAACCCCCACAATAAAGACCTTGTGCATGTTGACCCGGACCAGATCCAGGCCTAGCACCTTGTGCAGGATGGCTATCAGGATAAAACCCACGCCGGCCTGAATGAAACCGCCATAGCAGCCCGCGCCGACCATGCAGAGGTGGGCGATGACGCTACGGGTGCGGGTCGGGACGACGTTCTCTCTGGCAAGAGTTCGTTTCTTCCTGTTCACTGCCATGAGTATTATGACGGCTATCATGACGCCGGCCAGGACACGTTTGAACAAGACGCCTTCCAGGCGGCAACCCACCTGAGCACCGACGAAAGCGCCGGGAAGGGCACAGAGCGCCAGCGTCAGACTCAGTTTGAAATCGGAGAATCCCAGCCGGCGGAACCCCCACACGGCATTCATGGCGCCTGCTTCTACAGCGATACGGTTCGTGCCATTTGCCACGGGACCTGTCAGTCCCAGAAACTCCGACATGACCGGTAGGGTCAGCAGAGACCCGCCCCCTGCCATGACATTCATGAATCCGGCCACGACCCCCGTTATCATCAGAAGAAGAAGTTGTTGTTGTTCCATGGGGATTCTTCGAACGCCGATCCTTCAGAGGTAACACCGTCGTTCACCCCGTCACCCCGTCACCTCGTCACCACGCCGGCCAACAGGTCGACAGTGTACCTCCTTCGTGCTGTCGCTGTCACACATTTTTAGCGTGGTTCTCGGAAGGGATCGCATTAAGAGCACCTACGCAAAATGAGTCTGCATTCGAGCGGCTTATTTTCTTTAGCTGTCTTATTCGCTGCTGGCGCAGCCACTGGCGGATAAAGGCAGCCGCTGTTGTCCCTCTGGACGGCGTCAGGCTCCATCGACCATCCTCGGATGGCCTGCTTCGCCTTCCTTGCCAGAGGCACGAAACGCTCGCTCTCGGTGCGACGATCATTTTGCGTAGGGGCTCTTAATCGTATCCTCTTCGAGAATCATCACGTTTTCTCCCGGGAGGGGATAGTCGACCATTGTCCTGATTTTGTTCGAGATCCGCAGATTCTTAGGGATGTCCCCATAGGTGGGGCCGGCAGCCTCAGGGTAGGCGAAATTAGGTTCCGGCTGAAACTCCGAATCGTTGATTTCAGGCCACAATCCCGCTCGGTCAAGCTGCATAATCTCCAAATTGAAGACAAATTCCGCTCGATCGATGATATATCCAATACGTGCATTGGCAACGGCGATCAGGGCCTCGCGGGAAGATTGTAACGCGTCCAGGAGGTCGGTGCTTCGTATGCCTTGAACCCCGAGTGCCAACTGCAAGCGCACGCTAATCACCTGTTCGGCGGCCAATGAGGCCCGAGTGACACTGATGGGATACTGGATGCGGGTTTCCGCCAGGCTCCGCAGGCCGCTACGTATGTCAAACTTTATCTTGTCTTCCAGCGCCATGAGACCACGTCTGCCCTCCTGGTATTCAATGAGCGCCCGCCGGTAGCTGTTACGCTGCGCGCGCCGGTTCAACGGCAAATCGAAAGATAGGCCCACCTGAGTTCGGTCGTCTTGGCCGCTGAACTTGAACGGTTTGTTGTCGTCCGTGCCCAGGGAGTAACTCGCACTGAGGTTGAGCACCGACTTCAAATCGTCGGCTGCAAGCTTGATCTGACGCCAATCATCCGCCAGGCGCCCGCGCTGGTTCATCAGATCGAGCCGACGAACGAGGGCCGTTACCATCGCCTCATCCACACTGATACTGACCGGCGGTAACCCAAGCTTTGCCGAATCCAGCAGCCTCTCGGTGGTCTTGAGCAGTTGATCGGTCTTCTCGATGACCTCTTGCAGCTTTTCCTTCTCGGTGAACGCCTCGGCCGTTGCGGCAATCAAGCGGTCCAGGGAATCGACTGTCCTATCGATGTCTTGGCGCAACTGCTCGGCCTCTTCGAGCAAACTGGGGAGCTTTTCCTGCCTGGGATCCTGCAGGATCCCTCCGAGTTGGCTCCTCAGCAAGGAGAGCCGCCTTTGCAGATCTTGGGTACGCAGGTGGGTAGCGGCGATTTCGTTTTGATCGCGGTTCAGCCAGTCGGCAAGCTCAACTTGATACGCCATTAACCCCAGGAGGCTTTCCATTAGATTGTTGATGCGTTGATACACCAAGATGAGGGGAGAACGAGCCGCCGGATCCCGTGCCTTGCTAAACCCCAAGCGATGGCGCTCGACCTCAACGCGGGCTTGATCGATTCGAAACCCGGCCAGGAGTTCCTGAAGCTCCGCCGCCTCTGACAGTTCTCGATCAAGCTTCTCAAGCAAACTCAGCCATTCAAGCAGCCGCTCGAGCAAATAGATATTGGCATTCAACATTTCGGCCCGCTGGGGCCTTGCCTTATTGCGGTGGTCGAGGAGACGCTTACGCCAGCGCCGCACACGCTCGCCGGACACGTCGATCTCGTCACGAAGCGTCAATTGCTCCAGTTCCGTGAGGTCTAAATTAATGGGGATCTCAGTCGGCAATCCCATGGACAACTTCAGACTGTCCAGATCCTGTTCGAGGCGGTTGCAGGTCGTGATCAAGCCGCTCCTTCCGGAAAGCATCGTCTGCTCGTATTGGTCGACGGCAACCGGATTAGGGGCCCTTTGGACGTCCGCCCGCATCTCCGCCCGCGCCTGCTCAAAGGTTCGAATCAGGGAAAAATAGTTCTGTGATTCGATTTCCGTGTTGCGGTAGTTTCGTAGCAATCCGTAGTATTGTGATGCAAGCTGGAAGAAGAATTGCCTGCGAAAACGCGCGTAGTCACGAGCCGCGTATACGAGATCACGCTCGGATTGTACCAGCCGATTGAGCTGGATGTCGCGCTGAAAGATGCTCTGCGTGAAACCAAAAAGCAGCTCGGAACTGATGTCTTGAGTAAAACCTTGCGGGCCTCCAAAGGTCAGGACGATGCTGTTGGCGAAGCGGGCCAGCAGGCTCCCTCCCGTGGCCAGCATTTTATCGACCTGAAGACGCGGTCCAATCTCCATGCGTTCGGTCGTGGTTCCATCGCTGCGTGAGTTGCTGTAGGTCGTGTCGATACGGCTGCCGCCGGTTGAGAACTTGGCGGTATAATCGAATCGCTCTAGACTAAGGGCCAGTGCGCTGCGATAGAGTCTTTCCTTTTGCAATTGATATTCGCGACTGTTCAGCACGGCCCCTTTAACGATAACGTCGAGCGACAGTCTCGGGGAATGATCCAAAACGTCCGCCGGTGGAGACGCGTCATACTGCTGGCTGTATTCAGCCCGAACGCTTGCGAACTCCAGCATTCGCGCCAAACACTGCCGGGGAATTGCGTCCCAGTAGCTCTTCGGAATCGGTTGTATGGGAAGCCCTGCAGACGCTTGGCTGGATCCCGGATCAGGTGACTGCGGCGGGGCATATTGAGAGGGAGGCCGATTGTTATCGGTCGCGGCGCGGCGCGCCGTTTCGCGTGACGTTCCGGACCCGCCCTCCGAGAGCTTCGGCAGTTGGTACTCATACAGAGAGGGGCCGGGTTTGGGGAGGACAGGGAAGTTGGGGTCACTCGGATCGTACAGCCTTGACCGTCGGTCCGCCTCAATGGTAAACTTGGACCCCACATCCCATGGCCGGCCGACACTCTTTTCTTGTGTGAGTGCATAGACCTCCTTGTCAGTCTGGTCCCGGTAGTGTTTGCGACTGCACCCGGAAAGGAAAAGGCATCCCAAGAAAAACAACATACTGATCGTTGAAACGGTTATTCGCACAGTCTAACTCCTTTTTCTGCTCACAAATTCCGTCCCTGATGCGGGTCGATTCATCCCTATGATACCCGCAGTTTCGTTGCCTGTAGGGTCAAAAAACTCGTATGAGAGTATAAACGGGCAGGGCGGCCGTAGGCCATCAGTTGATTCTGTGAATAGAGTTTGCTCTCGACCATGAAATACTGAGAGGTGATGTTGCCGTATAGAGTGTACTTGAGCAGGGGGGATACTAAGCACGCCTGTGTCTCCAGTTCAACAACGCGGTTGTCATTTTGCCAAGTAACGACCGATAATCGAGTCGTGCAAGACGAAGCTGAAGTAGGGTGTCCTGCTCTTCCTGGTCGATGCTTGGTTATGCACGATTCCAATCCGCGTTGCGATGCGTCTGCATTGAGACGGTGAACCTGTATTCAGCCTTTGTCGCGCTGGCTCTAGGGATCGGCAAGAAATAAATTGGACCTTTTGGGGTTCAAGTGTTCCGTAGATTTGGTCGCGCCGATTGAGCCAAACCGGAGGTGTAGTGGGCTACACTGAGGATTTGGCGATTGAGAAGCGGCCAAAGATGCGGTGCAATTGGGCATCCAAAA
>JADFHU010000325.1 GCA_022567055.1 Planctomycetota bacterium | reverse complement strand
TCTCGCCTTGGAGGTTGCGTTGGCAGCCGGAGACGACACTCTGCCCGCCGAACTCAGCCTCGATCACATTTGGATTACCGCACGCGGATGCGCCATCCTGCTCGACGAGCCCTGGCCCCAGACCGATACGCCTACCGAGCGCATCCCAGTCGACGACCTCGCCGGCCGACAGCGTTTCCTCCTAGCGGTCGCCGACTGCGTGCATCCCACGACCATCCCGCTGCACGCCCAGCCGGTGTTGCAGAGCCTCAGCGCCGGCTCCTTCGAGAAACTCAGCTTCCTCGCCGGAAGCCTCCGTTCGCTCATCACCAAACGCGCGCGGCTCGATCGATCGGCCCGCTTCGCATCGCTCTTCGCTTTTCCGCTCTTCGTGATCGCCCTCGTCACCTTCGGTCTCCTGTTTACCGTCTTGGCGAATCGCAGGCAAGCCGCCCAGTGGAGCGCGACCTATCCCGATCTCCCGCCTCTGAGCGTTGTGCTAAATGCCCGTGAGGAATCCGTCGATAAAAACAGAGACCATTCCCTGATCGATATTCACATCGCCGGCCACTATGCCCACCTGGCCGAATCTCTGAATGACCCCCAGTACCCGACCAAACTCGATCTACCCCTCGGCAGAGAAGAGCGGGGCACGCTGAGAAAGATCCTTAGCGCCCCTCCCGAATTCACGCCGGAAGAATTGGAGGAAGCCGATCGTGTCCTAAACAAAAAATCGCCAGATCTCGTTCGTACGACGACCTCTTTTCCCATTGAATTCGTGGTCATTTTTCCGCTCTGGCTAGCCGTTTTCTTCGCTTTTTCGCAGCTGTTTTCTCTGGCATTGTTCCGCGCCACCCTGGGCCAGTTCCTCTTCGGATACGCAGTAGTCACCGCCAGGGGGGCGCCGGCCGGCCGCCTTCGCCTTCTCGGCCGGTGGATGAGCGTATGGTTCCCAGTGGCTTCCGCCGCTTTCCTTCTCGCCACGGACCGAGAGGACCCCATGCACTACCTCCCGGCTCTGATCATTCTTCTCCTATGGCTCGCTGCCTTGGTCTATACTGTCGTAAGTCCCAATCGAGGCCTGCACGACCGGGTGGCGAGGACTTGGGTGGTGCCGGTGTGAATTCCGTCGGCGAAAACGGGTCTGAGGCTCCCTTTTCTGTAACCTACTATCATGTTTCTTTCAGGAAGTAGATGAAGACTAATTTGGAGATTAAACAATGACTTCTGACACTTCCAGGAAAGACAAATGCCCTCGTTGCGGCGCGGTGATGCCGGCCGGTGAAGGCGATACGCTTTGCCCGGCTTGCCTGATGTCGGGGGCGCTGGAGCCGACAATGGCGATGGCGCCTGGCGAAGCGCTATCGATGGGTGGGGTCTCGGAGTTTCCCAGCGAATTCGGGGATTACCGCTTGCTGGGGCTCCTGGGGCGGGGCGGGATGGGCACGGTGTACGAGGCTGAGCAGCTCGCCACGGGTCGGCGGGTGGCTCTGAAGATGCTGGGTCAACAGCTCGATTCGCCGGAAATGCGTCAGCGATTCCTGCGCGAGGGCCGCCTGGCCGCCGGCGTCAACCATCCCAACAGCGTCTACATCTTTGGCAGCGAGGAGATCGAGGGCCTGCCCGTCATCACGATGGAGATCGCCAAAGGGGGGACGCTCAAGGATAAACTCAAGGAACACGGTCCTCTTCCATGGGCAGAGGCGGTCGATGCCATCCTCGACGTCATCTCAGGACTGGAATCCGCCTTTTCGGGCGGCGTGCTCCACCGCGACGTAAAGCCCTCCAACTGCTTCGTCTGCCCGGACGGCTCGGTGAAGGTGGGCGACTTTGGCCTTTCGGTCTCTACGCTGGCCAAGACCGATACCTTTGTCACGGCCCACGGCAAGATCATGGGCACGCCGGCCTATGCCTCGCCCGAGCAGTTGCGTGGCGACACATTGGATTTGCGAGCCGACATTTACTCGGTGGGGGCAACGCTCTTCACGCTCCTCACCAACCGGCCGCCCTTTGAGGGTGACAATGCGGTGCAGGTGGTGGCCAACGCGGTCAATCAGAAGCCCAAGGCACTAGGCGAATTCCGTGACGACGTGCCACCGGAACTGGAACGCGTGATCAGTCGCTGTCTGGCCAAAGAACCCGAGGGACGCTATCCGGACTATCCGACCCTGCGAAACGTGCTGTTGCCCTTCAGCTCCCGGGTCCCCGAGCCCGCCTCGATGAAGCTTCGGGCGTCGGCGGGCTGGATCGATTACCTCAGCGCCTTTCTCGTGCCCTATGTCGCGCTGATGCTCTCGGTCGGCGCGCTAGAGTTCCATGTGCGCCCCTTCGTTGACCGCACGCTCTATGCGGGGCGCTTCCACCTAATTTGTTACGGCCTCGGATTTCTCTACTTTGCCATTGTGGAGGGCATTTGGGGTGCGGGACTCGGCAAGCGGCTCAAGGGCCTGCGCGTGGTGCGGACCGACGGAGGTCGTCCCGGTTTTGTAAGGGCGTTTATCCGCATCGTCATACCGTTCCTCTGTATCGAAGCCATCCGAGTCCCCTTCTTGCTGGCCACGATCTCTGCCAGGGACATGAGCGAGTGGACCGGAACCCATGCCTTACTCCACATCGGCATATCCAATGTGGTCCCTTGGATCGCGGTGCTGCTGACAGTGCGCGCACGGCGGGAAAATGGCTTCGCCACGGTCTGGGATCGCATCACAGGAACGCGCGTGGTGGTGACGCCGAAGGGAACGGTGCGCGGCGCCGTCGAACAGACAGTGACTGCCGTGGAGGAGGGCCAAGCACAGTCCATCGGCCCCTATCGTGTGACCAAGGCGCTGATTCCCGAAAGGTGGCTCGTCGGCAGCGATCCGGTACTGCGGCGTCCCGTCTGGCTGCTGCGACGAACAGCAGCGGGTCCTTCCTCCGAAAGACGCAGCCTTGCCCGTCAGGGACGCCTGCGCTGGCTGCAGAAGGTAGAAGGGGGCGACGCTACCTGGGATGCCTTCGAGGCGACGCCGGGCCAGCCCTTTTCGCGGATGGTCGCCAAGGGTACGACCGTGCCCTGGTCGCGCCTGCGTCATTGGCTCTACGACCTGGCCTCGGAACTCTGGGCTGCGACGGGAGACCACACCCTACCCGCCGTGTTGAGCCTGGATCATATCTGGATCACTGCGCAGGGCCAGGCCATGCTACTCGACGACCCCTGGCCCGACGTAGAGGCGCCCGCCGACGGCATATCCGTGAGTGAGCTGGCCGGGCAGCAGCGTTTCCTGAGTGCCGTCGCGGCCTGCGTGGAAGCGACAAGTCTCCCTCTCCATGCCCGGGGCGTGTTGCAGAACCTGGCAGCAGCAAAAATCGAGAAACTCAGCTTCCTCACCGGCATCCTCCGCGGTCTCCAAGACCGACCCGCAGAGGTCAACCGGGGGATCCGCGCCGGATCTCTCTTCATGATGCCGGCCTATGTGTGTACTATGTCGTGTGTGGGCTATTATCAGGATGAGGTCATCCAGGACTGGGGCGGTTTGGTGGCCGAACCTTTCCTCTTCTGCATCATGGTCGTGTTGGGCATCATCGCCCTGGTTCAGCTCTGCGAATTTCCCTTCCGTACCATCGTCAGTCACGCCATCTACAGGTTGGCCGTGATCGACGCCAAGGGCGAACGTGCGGGCATCGGGAAGTTGTACCTCCGCTGGGTCATTGTCTGGCTGCCCCTGTTGCTACCCATGGCATGGGCCGGCCTACTGCTCCGTGGGGAACGCTTGGCGCCGGCATTCTTCGTGGCGATGATAGCACTGTTGCTCTGGATCTGCGGTGCCATTTACGCTGTGATTCATCCCAACCGTGGGATACAGGACCGATTGGTGGGCACATGGGTGGTGCGTCAGTGACCGATTTTTTTTCGCTAATCTGTAACCACGGTTTATTGTTCCTTCAGGAAAAGAGTGGATCCCACCAACATCCCCCTTCATGCCAGAGGAGTGCTGCAGAATCTAGGCGATGGAAAGTTCGAGAAACTCAGTTTCCTGACCGGCATTCTTCGCGGACTCCTGAGCAAACACGCCCAGGTGACCAAGGCGAGTCGGGCAGGGTCGATCTTCATGCTGCCTCTCTATGTTTGTATCGTTGTTTCTGTCGGATACTATCATGAAGAAAGGGTCCAGCAGTGGCATGACTCTCTGGGCGCGTTCATCATGTTTTGCACGATGGTGGTGTTGGGTGTCATAGCCCTGGTTCAACTCCTGGAATTCCCGTTCCGGAGTACAGCCAGTCATTCCATTTATAGATTGGCGGTGGTCGACGCCAAGGGCAAACGTGCCAGCATATCAAAGCTGTTTGTTCGCTGGGCGATCGTTTGGCTTCCTCTCTTTTTGCCGATGGTGTGGGTGGTCCTGTTGGTGCGAAGGGGCGAGATCACCAGCGCTTTCGTCGCCGCCCTGGCATTGCTTCTTCTCTGGATCGGCGTAGCGGTCTATGCCGTCATCCATCCCAATCGCGGCTTGCAGGACCGATTGGCGGGCACCTGGGTGGTGCGGCATTAAGGAACCGGCAAGAAGTGAACTTGGAATTTTGGATGCCCAATTGCACCCCTTCCCCGCCTTTTTCGGCCTGGGGCACACTTCATAGAGTTTTGTCAATAGAATCTGTAACCACCGAGCGCCGTTCCTTCAGGAAAAGAGTGAAGCCTGGGAAATCCCAGTACCGCGACAGACACTGATGTGTAGAACTGGTTTTCAGTAATACGAAAGGTAACGGCTATGGAATTCTCCTTAAATAAACAGACGGTGCACTCTGGAATCGATGCCGGTCCCGAGGTTGGAATTCCATTTGATCGTCGGCACGACCTCGATGCACTTCGCGCGGGCGCGATGCTGCTGGGGATCGGGCTGCATGCCGCTCTCGCCTATATGACCGTCAGGATCTGGCCTGTCTACGATGACCGGCACCATGCGTTTTTTGACACGCTCTTCTCCGCGGTGCATGGCTTCCGCATGCCCTTGTTCTTCATGATCAGTGGATTTTTCACCGCCATGCTTTGGCGGAAGCGTGGGCTTTCCGCGCTCATCAAACACCGTGCCAAGCGTATTATCCTACCCCTGCTTATCTTCATAATTCCCGTGCAATTTTCGTTGGTCGGTGTGTTGGGCTTTGCGCTTAGCAACAACGTCTCGAAGAGCGAGCAGGGTCAAACCAGCGTTGATCTTTGGTCGGCTGCCAAGAACAACGACACTGGGGCCCTCGGACGATACTTGCAGAACAGAGAGTCGATCAACAAGCCCGATCCCGAGACTAGGCTTCCTGCGCTCAACTGGGCGGCTCTCAATGGTAGCACGGAAGCGGCAAGGATGTTGATCGAGGCAGGCGCCGACGTCAATGTGCGTACCGAGGACGGATCGACCTCCCTAGGGCACGCCGCCTTCATGGGCAATGCCGACATCGTCGCACTCCTGATCGAGAATGGTGCCGAGCTCAACTCCGTCAACAGCTATCAAGCCACGCCGCTTGACTCTTTAAAGGCTGATTGGGGTGTCGTCCAATGGATTGCCGGTATGCTGAATTTGCAGGTCGACAGAAGAAGCGTGGAGGAGGGACGCAAGGTCGCGGCCAAACTCTTGCGAGCAAACGGGGGAATGTTAAGGCGAGAGTTGGGCAAACAGGCGTTAGCCCATGCGAAAACCGGCGGAGGCAGGGAGAACGACACGACCGGTGGTATCACAGAGGCCTACCTCTCACTGACCGACTGGCAAGGATTTCGTGAACCTGAGATCTTTGGTCACCTGTGGTTCCTATGGTTTCTGTGCATTCTCATCGTCCCATTTGCCATCTTCGCGCGAATCGCCGATGCCCTGAATTGGGCAGGACTACCCAAATGGCTCTTCCTCTCGCCTGTGCTGCTCGTTTGGCTGGTGCCGATCACCATGATCCCTCAGTGGTTTCATGGACTGAGCAGACCGGGGTTCGGGCCCGATACGTCCTCGGGCCTGTTCCCCCTGCCGCACATCGTTCTTCTCTACGGGGTCTTCTTTTATTTCGGCGCCCTCTACTTCGATTGTGATGACCCGAAGGAAAAGTTGGGTCGATTCTGGGGGCTCACGCTCCCGGTCGCGCTCTTGATCGTCTACCCTCTCGGCATGGCGCTTAGTTTCAGTCCGGACAATGTATGGATTGCCAGGTGGGTACCAGACGCTGGCGTTCGCCCGCTGGCCGTGATGATGCAGGCGCTCTATCCTTGGCTGATGATCTTCGGACTCAAATCGGACTGGATTTTGGAGTAGTCATAGCTGACTTCCAGGGGGCCAAAGCACTCTAGACAGACGAAGCTTTGATCGGCCGGATAACGAGTTCCACACTGTTTGCACCGTAAGCCTTTGAGATAACTCATAGAGTTTCTCTCCTTATCTTGAACTGGCTGTCCGATTCCATCCAGCCCGTTCCCAGAGGACACGAACTGCACAGGCTTCGAAAGGTCCAAGCTAAAAAAAGGCCCTTTCTGGCAGAAAGGGCCTCGACAGTTTCGATGCCAAACTTATCTTCCAGATTGTCCTGCGGGAATTAGCACCTAGCCCATGAGGGG